>NZ_JBFRDQ010000018.1:0-33425 GCF_052113865.1 Allobosea sp. TAB14
GCGTCGGCCAGCCGGAAAGCGTCAAGCTCGTGCGCGACATCGACGCGCTCTACTGGGCCTTCCGCTGGATCCAGGGCCGCGAGGCCTGGGCCTCCGACGGGGCCATGATCGAGCGCTTCGCCCCGCCGCTGGGGCCGGGCGTGAAGGAGCGCTTCGCCTTCTCGAAAACCGTGACGGATGCCGAATACGCCAAGGGCGAGGCGACGCGAAAGACCTTCCGGGCGCGGCTCGCCCGCCTGCTCGGCCAGGACGGCGTGCTGATCCTGCCGACCGTGCCGGACATCGCGCCACTGGTCAGCGCCGAGGAGCCCGAGCTGGAGGATTTCCGCAACCGGGCGCTGAGGCTGCTCTGCCTGTCCGGCCTGTCGGGCTTCCCGCAAGTGACGATTCCTGTGGCGCAGCGCGAAGGCGCGCCGCTCGGCCTGTCGCTGATCGGGCCGAAAGGCTCGGACAAGTCGCTGATCGCCTTCGCCGTCGCCTATGAGCGCGCCACGCGCGTCAGGATCGCCTGAGAGGAGGCCCCGGATGAGCGGACACCATCACGACCACGACCACGATCACGACAACCACTTCACCGCCATCGAGGCGCGGGTGAAGGCGCTGGAGACGCTGATGGTCGAGAAGGGCTATGTCGATCCGGCCGCACTCGACGCCATCGTCGATACCTACGAAACCAGGGTCGGCCCGCGCAACGGCGCCCAGGTCGTCGCCAAGGCCTGGACCGACCCGGCCTATGCCGAGCGGCTCAAGGTCGACGGCACCGCGGCGGTGGCCGAGCTCGGCTATGGCGGGCGCGGCGGCGAGCATATCGTCGCCTGTTTCAACACGCCGGAGGAGCACAACCTCGTCGTCTGCACGCTCTGCTCCTGCTATCCGTGGCCGGTGCTGGGGCTGCCGCCGGTCTGGTACAAATCCCCGCCCTACCGCGCCAAGGCGGTGATCGATCCGCGCGGCACACTCGCCGATTTCGGCGTGACGCTGCCGGAGGGCCAGCGCATCCGCGTCTGGGATTCCACCGCCGAAACCCGCTTCATCGTCATCCCGATGCGTCCGGCCGGCACCGAAGGCTGGAGCGAGGAGAAGCTGGCGAGCATCGTCTCGCGCGATTCGATGATCGGCACCGGCCTGCCGCATGTGGAGGACGCCGCGGAGGACGCAAGATGAACAGCGCCCACGACCTCGGCGGCCAGATGGGTTTCGGCCCCGTCGTGCCGGAGCCGGACGAGCCGGTCTTCCACGGCGATTGGGAAAAGCGCGTGCTCGCGATCAATGTCGCGGCCGGTGCGATGGGCGCCTGGAGCATCGACGAGATGCGTCATCATCGCGAGAGCCTGCCGCCGGCTCAATATCTCTCGGCGAGCTATTACGAGATCTGGCTCGCCGCGCTCGACAAAGTACTGGTCAAGCACGGCTTCCTGACCTCGGCCGAGCTCCTCTCCGGCAAGCCCGCGCCCGGGCGCCGTGAACCGAAGCGCGTGCTCAAGGGCGAGGAGGTGCCGGCGGTGCTCAGGCGCGGCTTCCCTTATGAGCGCGAAGCCAAAGCCCCTGCCCGCTTTGCCGTTGGCGACACCGTCCGCACCATCGTCATGCATCCGCAGCACCATACGCGGCTGCCGCGCTATGCCCGCGGCAAGCAGGGCGTGATCGAGCGCGTCACCGGCTGCCATGTCTTCCCGGATACCGGCTCGCAGGGCCTGCCGGAGACGGCCCAATGGCTTTACACCGTCGTCTTCGCCGGCCCGGAACTCTGGGGCCGCGACGCCGACCCGACCTCCACCGTCAGCATCGAGGCCTGGGAGAGCTATCTTGAGCCGGCCTGAGACCGATCTAGCGGCGGCGCTCGCCGCGGACACGCCGATCCCGCGCGATGCCGAGGGGCCGGTCTTCGCCGAGCCCTGGCAGGCGCAGGCCTTCGCGCTGGTCGTCGCCCTGCAGAACCGGGGCGTCTTCACGGCGGATGAATGGGCGCAGGCGCTGGGTGCCGAGATCCGCGAGGCCTTGGCTGCGGGCGGCTGTCGCGACGGCTCGGATTATTACGAGCGCTGGTGCGAGGCGCTGGAACATCTGCTGATCGAAAAGGGCCTCGCCTCGCATGCTGGCGTCGACGCGCTCGCCGCCTCCTGGGCGCGGGCCGCCGAGGCGACGCCGCATGGCAAGCCGATCCTGCTGGAGAACGATCCGCTGCGGAGCTGAGCCTCAGCTTCCCATCCCGCCGATCCACAGGCCGAGCGAGAGCGCGGCGCCGAGCACCACGATGAAGGCGGCCGCCACAAGTTCCAGCCCTGCCAGCAGTCGCACCGCCCGCAAGCTGCCCCCGCTGGCGAATTTCAGCGCCGCGAATTTGAAGAAGACGGCGAGCGCCGCCAGCGCCCCTGTCGTGATCGCGGTGCCCAGCGCCATGGCGAAGGCGGCGGCGATGCCCGCCCAGTAGAGCCCCTGCGAGGCGGCGAAGACGAGGATGATCAGCGCTCCCGCGCAGGGCCTCAGGCCCGCGGCGAGGACGACGCCGGCCATGTCGCGCCAGTCCCGAAGCCGCGCGACCTGCTGCGCATCCGGCATATGCACGTGGTCGCAGGACGCATCGTGAGCGGCGGCCCCCTGCCCGAGCGCCAGGAAACTGCCCGCCTTGCGCCAGAGCACGAGCAGGCCGACCAGCGCGACGAGCAGGAAGCTGCCCTGCTCGATGGCGCTGGTCGCCATGTTCATTTTGACGGCGGTGGTGCGGAAGATCAGCGTCGCGACCGAGACGAGGGCGATGGCGACGAGCGCCTGCAGGATCGCGGCGGCGAAGCTGAGCGAGAGCCCGCGCTTCAGGCTGCGGTTGTCGGCGACGATATAGCCGGAGATCACCGCCTTGCCGTGGCCGGGCCCGGCCGCATGGAAGACGCCGTAGCCGAAGGACAGGCCGAGCAGCCCCCAGACCGCCGTCGGCGTCTGCGCGATCGCCTTCAGCGTCGCGGTCAGCTCGCGATAGAAGCTCGACTGCCAGGCGATCAGCACGGCGCCGAAGCCCGTCGTCGAGGGCAGCGCCTCGCGCGGCAGCGCGGTCCCGAACGGATTGCGCGGCGGCGGCGGGGCCGGCGGGCTCCAGAGCGAGATGACCCAGGCCAACAGGCCGAGCGCGGCGGCGACCAGCGCCAACGCCAGCGCGGCGACGACGATGCGCCACAACAGCGACTTCGCCACTTGCGAGCCCTCGACCTGAGGAGCGCCCGAAGAGCGCTGCTCTTCGGGACGAGGGCTGAGGGGAGTCGTCAGGGACATGCCACCAACGCCCGCGTCGTGACCTCGTAGCCGCTCATGTCGGGCGTCGCCGTGATGTCCTCCTGCGCCAGCTTCTGCGCCACATCGTCTGCGAGCTTAGGCGGGCGATTGACCCTGACGATGCAGCCGGCCGGTGCGTCGCGCGTCACCACGGCGTCCGGCGCGTCCACGATCTCGAAGGCGACGAAATAGGTGGGGTCGCCGACCTCGATGCCGAAAGAGCGGCTCTTCGGCGGCGGATGCTTCAGCGGCAGCGTGTAGTTCAATGTCAGGATCTTGTTCTCGAAGATGAGCCCGGCATCGGTCGGCGTGCCGAATTCCTGCTTGCGGCCATTGACCTTGACGATGGTGAAGAACTCGACATCGGGCAGCGAATCCATATTCACCTTGGCGAGGTCCGCCAGCTCGTCCGGTGTCAGCTTGCCGTCCCCGTTCTTGTCGAGGCCCTGAGTGATATAGGCCGAATAGGCCTCGTCGAAGCTCCAGTGCTGCCGGATCGCTCTCACCGTCCCGTCCGGCGCGAACAGGATCTCGGCCTTGGCCTTCACCCAGACATGCGGATGCGCCTGCGCCGGTCCCGCCAGGCAGGCGGCGAGCAGGGTGGCGGCCGGCAAGGCCGTAAGAAGCGCGCGTCCCGTCAAGAACGGTATCCTCCGCAGATCCGGAGCCGAGGGCGATAAGGCCGGCCCGCAACGATTTTGCGACCGGGCCGTCGCAGCCTTCGCCGCGAATCGGGGCCAAATCGCGGCGCAGGCATTTCGCGCAAGGCTGCCCATGCCGGCAAGACTGGACCTCCTCGCAAAAACTGGAACAATGCCAATGTGATTGACCTCCTTTGGGCCATATGTCAGCCTTGCTGACATATCTTGCATCGAGACAGGTCGAGAGGCCGGATCAACCGGCCCGCGGGAACGACGATCGGGAGGCCGGCATGACTGAGCCAATGCGCGATTCCAGCGTCGATGCGGGCACGCTTCGCTCCGTCACGCTCGACGACAAATACGATCTCTCCAAGCGGGACATCTTCCTCACCGGCACGCAGGCCGTCGCCCGCATGCTGCTGATGCAGCACGAGCGCGACCGGTTGGCGGGGCTCAACACCGCCGGCTTCGTCTCGGGCTATCGCGGCTCGCCGCTCGGCGGGCTCGACCAGCAGCTCATGCGCGCCGGCAAGGCCCTGACCGAGGCCAACATCGTCTTCCAGTTCGGCTTGAACGAAGACCTCGCCGCGACCGCCGTTTGGGGCACGCAGCAGGCCGAACTGCAGGGCGAAGGCAAATATGACGGCGTCTTCGCGCTCTGGTACGGCAAGGGGCCGGGCGTCGACCGCTCGGGCGACGTCTTCCGCCACGGCAACATGGCCGGCACCTCGCCCCATGGCGGCGTGATCTGCCTGATGGGCGACGACCACACGGCGGAATCCTCGACCAACGCCCACCAGACCGAATTCGTCCTGGTCGACCGGATGATGCCGATCCTGAACCCGGCCGGCGTGCAGGAGATCATCGATTACGGCCTGCACGGCATCGCGCTCTCGCGCTTCGCCTCGGTCTGGGTCGGCATCAAATGCGTCAAGGACAACATCGAATCGACCGCCTCGATCGACGGTTCGCTCGACCGCGTCTCGATCGTGACGCCAACGGACTACACCCCGCCGCCGGGCGGCCTCGCCATCCGCCGCGAGCTCGACTTCGTCGAGCAGGAGCGACGCCTGCATCTCTACAAGCGTGACGCGATGCTGGCCTATCTGCGCGCCAACCGCCTCAACCGCATCGTCACCCATGGCGGCCGGGAGCCGCGCATCGGCATCGCCACCGTCGGCAAATCCTATCTCGACGTGCGCCAGGCGCTGGAGGACCTCGGCATCGACGAGGTCCGCGCCAATGATCTCGGCATCCGCCTGTTCAAGCTCGCCTGTCCCTGGCCGATCGACCCGGCCGAGCTGAAATCCTTCGCGGAGGGCCTCGACCTGATCATGGTCGTCGAGGAGAAGCGCTCCCTGATCGAGGTCCAGGTCCGCGAGGAGCTTTACGGCGCGGCGCATCAGCCGATGGTGATCGGCAAGAAGGACGAGAGGGGCGACTGGCTCTTCCCCGTCCATGGCGCGCTCGACCCCAACGACATCGCCATCGCGCTGGGCGGCCGCCTGCTGCAATACCGCGACGATCCCGCCCTGCGCGCCCGGCTGGAGGAGATCGCCAAGGCGCAAGGCAGGCTCGCCGAGGCGCAGGAGATCGCGAAGCGCACGCCCTATTTCTGCTCGGGCTGCCCGCACAACTCCTCGACCGTCGTGCCCGAGGGTTCGCGCGCCTATGCCGGCATCGGCTGCCACTACATGGTGCAGTGGATGGACCGCGACACCGCCGGCTTTACCCAGATGGGCGGCGAAGGGGCGAACTGGATCGGCGAGGCGCCGTTCTCGACGCGCGGCCACGTCTTCCAGAATCTCGGCGACGGCACCTATACCCATTCCGGCTCGCTCGCGATCCGCTGGGCGGTCGCGAGCGGCGTCACCATCACCTACAAGCTGCTCTACAACGACGCCGTCGCCATGACCGGCGGCCAGCAGGCGGAAGGCCATCTCTCGCCCGACCAGATGGCAAGGCAGGTCGCGGCCGAGGGCGTGAAGCGCATCGCCGTGGTCAGCGACGACCCCGGCAAATATCCGCCCGGCACGCAATGGCCGGCCGGCACGACGCTGCACCATCGCGAGGAGCTCGACGCCGTCCAGCGCGAGCTCGCCGGAACCTCTGGTGTCTCGCTGCTGCTCTACGACCAGACCTGCGCCACCGAGAAGCGCCGCCGCCGCAAGCGCGGAGCCTATCCTGACCCCGACAAGCGCGTCGTCATCAACGAGCTGGTCTGCGAGGGCTGCGGCGATTGCGGCGTGCAGTCGAACTGCGTCTCGGTGCAGCCGCTCGAGACCGAGTTCGGCCGCAAGCGCCAGATCGACCAGTCCAACTGCAACAAGGATTTCTCCTGCGTGAAGGGCTTCTGCCCGTCCTTCGTAACGGTCCACGGCGCCCGCCCGAAGAAGGCGGAGCCGATGCGTCTCGATGCGCAGGCGCTGGGCGAGGCCGATATCCCCGAGCCCGCGGTGCCGGCGCTCGACCGCAGCTTCGCCGTGATCGTCACCGGCGTCGGCGGCACCGGCGTCGTCACCATCGGCGCGATCCTCGGCATGGCCGCCCATCTCGAGGACAAGGGCTGCGGCATGATCGACATGGCCGGCCTCGCCCAGAAGGGCGGCGCCGTTTTCAGCCACGTCAAGCTCGCGCCGAGACCCGAGGACATCCACGCCATCCGCGTCACGGCCGGACAAGCCGATCTCGTTCTGGGCTGCGACCTGACCGTCACCGGCTCGAAGAAGGTGCTCGGCGCGATCCGACCCGAAGGCGGCATGGTCATCGTCAACACCGCCGAGAGCCTGCCGGGCGATTTCACGCGCAATGCCGACTTCTCGCTCCCGACCGAAAGGCTGAAGCGCGCGATCCTCTCGGCGGCGGGCCGCAACAACACCCGCTTCCTCGACGCGACCGCGACAGCCGTCGCCTTCCTCGGCAATGCCATCGCGGCCAATATGCTGATGCTCGGCCATGCTTGGCAGCTCGGCGCCGTGCCCTTGTCGCGCGCGGCGCTGCGCCGGGCGATCACGCTCAACGGCGAGGCCGTGGCGATGAATCTCGAGGCCTTCGAGCTCGGCCGCCGCGCCGCGCATGATCCGGCCGCGCTCGACGCGCTGCTGGCCCAGGCCAAGGCGCCGACAGCCGCCCGCCATCTCTCGGAGACGCTCGACGAGATCATCGCCCGCCGCGTCGCCTATCTCACCGCCTACCAGAACACCGCCTATGGCGCCCGCTACCGCCATCTCGTCGCGCGCGTGCAGACGAAGGAAGCGGCCGTCTCGCCCGGCCAGACGGCTCTGAGCGAGGCGGTCGCACGCAATCTCTTCAAGCTGATGGCCTATAAGGACGAATACGAGGTCGCGCGCCTCTACAGCGACGGCGCCTTCCGCCAGCAGCTCGCCGCGACCTTCGAGGCCGACGGCAAGGATGGCAAAGCGCTGCGCTACGAATTCCACCTCGCCCCGCCGCTGCTGGCCCGGACCGATCCGAACACCGGCCTGCCGCGCAAGATGAGCTTCGGGCCGTGGATGATGGGGGCCTTCTCGCTGCTGGCGAAATTCAAGGGCCTGCGCGGCACCGCCTTCGACCTCTTCGGCTACACGCAGGAACGCCGCACCGAGCGCCGGCTGATCGCCGATTACGAGGCGCTGCTGAACGAGATCTTGACCCGGCTTTCGCCGGAGAACCACGCGCTCTGCGTGGCGCTCGCGGCGATCCCGGAGAAGATCCGCGGCTTCGGCCACGTCAAGGAGCGGCACCTGAAGGCGGCGAAGGCCGAGGAGGCGATGTTGCTGGGGCAGTTGCGTGAGGGGCTGCCCGCGGCCTTGCCGCAGGCGGCGGAATAGCCGGCAACGCTCTGTGCCGTCATGCTCGGGCTTGACCCGAGCATCTCGTGACAAGCAGGCTCTGGAGCCCCTTCCTGAAGGAGATTCTCGGGTCTACGCTCCGCTTCGCCCGAGAATGACGCCACGCTGCCCGAAGTCTGCCCCCGCCAACCCGGATAACCGCCACCTTGATCGCCCCCGAAGAGCTGCGCGCCATCGCCTCCTGGTCCCGCGATCTGTCGGAAGCGGAATTCGAGGAGGCGCGGCGCGGCATCAGTTTCAGGAGCTACGGCAAGAACGCCTCGATCTGCCATGTCGGCGACCGGCTGGAATCCTGGACAGGCGTGGCCGAGGGGCTGGTCAAGATGGCGACCACCTCCAAATCCGGCAAGACCGCGACGCTCGCGGGCCTGCGCGCCGGCGCCTGGTTCGGCGAGGGCACGGTGATCAAGGCCGAGCCGCGCCGCTACGAGCTGGTGGCGCTGCGCGATTCCAGGATCGCCCTGATGCGCCGCTCCACCTTCCTCTGGCTGTTCGAACATTCGGCCGCGTTCAACCGCTTCCTCGTCCACCAGTTCAACGAGCGCCTCGCCCAGTTCATCTCGCTGGCCGAGACCGAGCGCACGCTCGATTCGACCGGGCGGCTGGCCCGCAACCTCGCCTGGCTGTTCAACCCGATCCTCTATCCCGACCTCGACCGCACGCTCACAGTCTCACAGGAGGAGCTCGGCATGCTCGCCGGCATCTCGCGGCAGATGGCCAATCAGGGGCTGGCGAAGCTGGCCTCGCTCGGCCTGATCGAGCTCGGCCATGGCAGCGTCACCATCATCGATCTCGAGCGGCTGGCGCGCTACGAGGCGTAGCCGGATCATCGGCCAGCGCCGCGCCTGCCAAGCTGGCGGCACAAAATCTCGCTTCGCGCGTTGCTCTTTCCGAGGCGCCCTCCGGCGCGGCAGGATTGAGACAATGTTCTGGTTCTTCGACGCCTTCGCAAAACGCATCAACGAGCAGGCCGCGGAATACGCCGCGGCGCAGACGCAGATTCTGAAACGCGGCTTCGGCCTGTGGCCGGATTTGACCGCCCAGCCCGTCAGAATCGAAAGCTCTTCGGCAAGGGACAGGCGGCTTCACCCCCTCGCAATGGCGAAAAGCGCCTCCCGCCCTCGCTGAACGCCAGCAGAACACACCGTTCAGGCGGGGTTCCAACCCGGGCTGTTCAAATCCTCTCAGTCGATGCAAAAGAAGGACATATTCGATGCGCAAGCTTCTGATTGCCGCCAGCCTGGCCCTGGCTGCCTTCGCCGCGGCCCCTGCCGGCGCCGCCGCACCGCAGAGCCTCCCGCAGGCTGAACAGCTCGACAAGCTGCCGGCCGAGTTCACCCGCCACAACCGCGAGCACCGCCACTGGGAAATCCAGCGGAACATGGAGCGGCGGCACTTCCGCCATGGCCGTGGCTACGACCGCGGCTACGGCTATCGCCGCCATGGCGGCCCGCCGCCCTGGGCGCCCGCGCATGGCTATCGCCGCCACCACGGCTATCGCTACTGAGCATCCAGCCTGAGAGGCCCGTCCCCTGACCGGGGGGCGGGCCTTTTTCTTGCGCGGGGCGTGGCGAAGACGGTTTCGGCGGCGTGCCGGTCAGGCCGGCGCATTGAAGACGGCTTCGATGGCGTAGCCGTCCGGATCCACCACGAAGGCCGCGTAATAATGCGGCCCGTAATGCGGGCGCAGGCCAGGCGCCCCATTGTCCCGCCCGCCATGACGGAGCGCGGCCTCGTGAAAACGAGCGACGGCCGCGCGATCGGGCGCCGCGAAAGCGAGATGGAACCCCGGCCCCGGCGGCCTTTGCCCGTCCGGACGCAGCTTCAGGGCCAGCCTGTCGCCGCCGCCGGGAGCGCCGTAGCCGACCGCCTGCCCTGTCTCGCCCGGGCGCAGATCCTGCCAGACCCTGACATAGCCGAGCGGCGCCAGCACAGCATCGTAGAAGGCGCAGGCACGCTCGATATCGGCAACGCCGAAAGACAGATGATGAAGCATGAGTCGGTCCGCCACCGTCGCAGGCACGGTTCCGCCCGCCGATTCAATCTGCCGAATTCGTGAGGAAAATCAGGGCCGAAGCAGAGAATCTACGAAACACATCTGCGTGAAAAGCAAACTTCGGCGGGACAATAGTCACCAAAAGGCGAATTGTCTGTCAAGCGGGTCCTTGCAAGGATGATGGCCGCCTGCAAGTCTGGCATGAGAACGAGGCCGGAAACCGGCCCGCGGAAGTCGCCACGACGCATGGCGGCTCGACAGGGAGAACGCAATCGTGGCGAGCGGCACCGCCGTTGAGGCGGACACCTTTCCGAAATTGCTGTTGCGCAATGCCAGGGAGCGCGCCGCGCGCGTCGCCTTCCGGCACAAGGACCTCGGCATCTGGCAGTCCTGGAACTGGGCCGAGGTGGCGGAGCATGTCCGCAGCTTCGCCAAGGGCTTGCAGGATCTCGGCCTGAAGCGCGGCGAGAAGGTCGCCATCATCGGCTACAACCGGCCCAGGCTCTATTGGTCGATGTGCGCGGCGCAGTGGCTCGGCGCCGTCCCCGTGCCTGTTTATGCCGACAGCGTCGCCGAGGAGATGGCCTATGTCCTCGACCATGCCGAGGCGGTCTTCGCCGTGGTGCAGGACCAGGAGCAGGTCGACAAGATCCTCTCGATCGCCGAGCGCCTGCCGCATCTCCGACACATGCTCTATGACGAGCCCCGCGGCTTGCGCGACTACGACCACAGCAAGCTCCACGCCATCGAGGCGGTGATGCAGGCGGGCGCCAAGGCGCTGAAGGACCCGCAGCAAGCCGCCGCCCTGCAAAGCGAGATGGAAGCCGGCAAGGGCTCCGATCTCGGCATCATCCTCTACACCTCCGGCACGACCGGACGGCCCAAGGGCGTGATGCTCTCGCATTACAACATCCTGATCGCGGCCGAGATCGGCTGCAGCTTCGACGGGCTGAACGAGAGCGACGAGGTCATCGCCTATCTGCCGATCGCCTGGGTCGGCGACCACGTCTTCTCCTATGCGCAGGCGATGCTGGCCGGCTTCTGCGTCAATTGCCCGGAAAGCCCCGAGACCGTCATCGACGACCGCCGCGAGGTCGGCACGACCTACGCCTTCGCGCCGCCGCGCGTCTTCGAGACCATGCTGACCATCACCATGGTGCGCATGGAGGATGCCGGCGCCCTCAAGCGGAAGATGTTCCACTACTTCCTCGGCGTCGCGAAACGCTATGGCGAGCAGATCCTCAATGGCGAGAGCGTGCCTCTGAAGGGCCGGCTGCTCTACAGGCTCGGCGACATCCTGGTCTACGGCCCCCTGCGCAACCGCTTCGGCCTGACCAACATCAAGGTCGGCTACACCGCCGGCGAGGCGATCGGCCCCGAGCTCTTCCGCTTCTACCGCTCGATCGGCGTCAATCTGAAGCAGCTCTACGGCCAGACCGAAGCCGGGGTCTACATCACCATGCAGCCCAATGGCGAGATCAAGGCCGACACCGTCGGCAAGCCCGCGCCGATGGTCGAGATCCGCATCGACGACAATGGCGAGGTGCTCTACCGCTCGCCCTCGATCTTCGGCGGCTACTACAAGGACCCGGACAAGACCGCCGAGACGATGACCGCCGACGGCTATGTCCGCTCGGGCGATGCCGGCTTCTTCGACGAGGGCGGTCATCTCAAGATCATCGACCGCGCCAAGGATGTCGGCAAGCTCAACAACGGCGATCTTTTTCCGCCGAAATACATCGAGAACAAGCTGAAGTTCTATCCGAACATCAAGGAGGTCGTCGCCTTCGGCCAGGGCCGCGACTACGCCACGGTCGCGCTCAACATCGATCTCACCGCCGTCGGCAACTGGGCCGAGCGTCACAACGTCGTCTACGCTTCCTATCAGGAGCTCGCCGGCCACGATCTCGTCTACGACATGATCGCCAAGCATGTAGACGAGGTGAACCGCTCGCTCGCCTCCGAACCGATGATGGGCGGCGCCCAGATCAGGCGCTTCCTCATCCTGCACAAGGAACTCGACGCCGACGACGGCGAACTGACCCGCACCCAGAAGGTCCGGCGCGGCTTCATCGCCGAGCGCTACGCCCCGCTGGTGACGGCGCTCTATGACGGCTCGGAAGCGGCGGACATCTCGACCGAAGTGACCTTCGAGGACGGGCGCAAGGGCGTGATCTCGGCCCGCGTCAAGGTCCGCGACGCCAAGACCTACCCCGTGACAGCCGAGGGAGCGCCGGCGACGGCGAAGGCGGCATGAACGCGGAACCGATGAACGTGACCGGCACCCCCCTCCGCGACAAGGGCGAAGTCCTGCTCTCGGTCGAGAACATCTCGCTGCGCTTCGGCGGCGTGAAGGCGATCACCGATGTCTCCTTCGACATCCGCAAGGGCGAGATTCGCGCCATCATCGGCCCCAACGGCGCCGGCAAGACCTCGATGCTGAACTGCATCAACGGCTTCTATCAGCCGCAGGAAGGCCGCGTCGTCTTCAAGGGCGAGCGCCGCGCCAAGATGCGCCCGCACCGCGCCGCCGCCGGCGGCATCGCCCGCACCTTCCAGAACGTCGCTCTGTTCAAGGGCATGTCGACGCTCGACAACATCATGACCGGCCGCACGCTCAAGATGAAGCGGGGCTTCTTCTGGCAGGCACTGCGTCACGGCCCGGCGCTGCGCGAGGAGATCGAGCATCGCCGCGTCGTCGAGGACATCATCGACTTCCTGCAGATCGAGCACATCCGCAAATTGCCGGTCGGCAAATTGCCCTACGGCCTGCAGAAGCGTGTTGAACTGGGCCGCGCGCTCGCCATGGAGCCCGAGTTGCTGCTGCTCGACGAGCCGATGGCCGGCATGAACCTCGAGGAGAAGGAGGACATGTGCCGCTTCATCCTCGACGTGAACAACCAGTTCGGCACGACCATCGCCCTGATCGAGCACGATATGGGGGTGGTCATGGACCTCTCCGACCGCGTCGTCGTGCTCGAATACGGCCGCAAGATCGCCGACGGCACGCCCGACGAGGTGAAGCGCGACCAGAAGGTCATCGACGCTTATCTCGGCGTGGCGCATTGAGGAGCGTGGAGACATGAGCGACATCGCCACCCGCCCCGCTCCGAACCTGCTCGCCAGCCCGCTGGTCAAGTTCGGCCTGCTCCTGGCCGCCGTCGTGGTGGCGCTCGCCGCCGGCATTTGGCTCGATTCCTCCAACACGCTCTACGCGATCTTCGTCGACCCATTCCGGCAGATGGCCCAGGCGCCCGACCTGCTGGTGCAGACGATCTGGGAAGGGCTCGTCTCCGGCGTGCTCTATGCCCTGATCGCGCTCGGCTTCGTGCTGATCTTCAAGGCTTCGGGCGTGTTCAACTTCGCCCAGGGCATCATGGTGGTGTTCGCGGCGCTGACGCTGGTCGGCCTCTACGAGAAGGGCGTGCCGGCCTTTCTCGCCGTCATCATCACGCTCGGCGTGATGTTCGCGCTGGCCGTGGCGATCGAACGCGTGGTGCTCAGGCCTCTGGTCAACCAGCCCGACATCATCCTGTTCATGGCGACCTTCGGCATCACCTATTTCCTGATCGGCTTCGGCGAGGCGCTTTTCGGCGGCAATCCCAAGCAGATGATTGCCGACCAGCTCTATCTGCCCAAGGGCGCGATCGACCTGCAAATCCTCGGCGGGCTGGTCTCGCTGCAGAAGATCGACATCGCGGCCGCCGTCATCGCCTCGCTGATGATCGCCGCGCTCGCCGCCTTCTTCCAGTACACCCGCATCGGCCGGGCGCTCAGGGCCGTCGCCGACAGCCACAAGGCTGCCCTCTCGGTCGGCATCTCGCTCAACCAGATCTGGGTGATCGTCTGGTTCACCGCCGGCATCGTCGCGCTGATCACCGGCATCATGTGGGGGGCGCGCTCGGACGTGTCCTTCGCGCTCGAGATCGTGGCGCTGAAGGCGCTGCCGGTGCTGATCCTCGGCGGCTTCACCTCGATCCCCGGCGCCATCGTCGGCGGCCTCATCATCGGCATCGGCGAGAAGCTCGGCGAGTTCTACTGGGGTCCCCTGGTCGGCGGCGGCATCGAGAGCTGGCTCGCCTATTTCATCGCCCTGGGTTTCCTGCTGTTCCGGCCGCAGGGCCTGTTCGGCGACAAGATCATCGAACGCATCTGAGGAGCCGGAACCATGCTCTACCGTGAGGCCGGCCAGTACAAATCCACCTACGCCGCCGATATGGGCGTCTTCCCGCTCCGGGAGGACCGGATCGGCATCGCCGTCATTCTGGCGATCGCCCTCGTCGCCATTCCCTTCTTCGGCAGCGACTTCTTCATCGCTTCGGTGATGATCCCCTTCCTCGTCTTCTCGCTGGCGGCGATCGGGCTCAACATCCTCACCGGCTATACCGGGCTGATCTCGCTTGGCACTGCCGCCTTCATGGGGGTCGGCGCCTATAGCTGCTACAAGCTGACGACGCTGTTCCCGGGCGTGAACATCATCGTCCTGATCCTGCTCTCAGGCGCGTTCTCGGCCGGCATCGGCGTGCTCTTCGGCCTGCCCTCGCTGCGCATCAAGGGCTTCTACCTCGCGGTCGCGACGCTCGCCGCGCAGTTCTTCCTGCAATGGGCCTTCGTGCGCGTGCCCTGGCTGTTCAACTACAACGCTTCGGGCGCGATCGAGGTGCCGCAGCGCACCCTCTTCGATATCCCGCTCACGGGCGCATCCGCCACCCCGGAGACGCGCTATTTCGTCTGCCTCGGCCTGGTCGTGGTGCTGACCTGGTTCGCCTCGAACCTGGTCCATGGCAAGCTCGGCCGCTCCTGGATGGCGGTGCGCGACATGGACATCGCCGCGGAGCTCATGGGCATCAAGCTGCTCAACGCCAAGCTGATGGCCTTCGCCGTCTCTTCCTATTTCGCCGGGGTCGCCGGCGCGATGATGATCTTCCTCTGGTACGGCGGCGGCGAGGCGGCGGACGTGTTTTCGATCCGGCTGTCCTTCAGCATCCTGTTCATGGTCATCATCGGCGGATTGGGCTCGCTGATCGGCTCCTTCTTCGGGGCGGCCTTCCTCTCGGTGCTGCCGACGGCGCTGAAATTCGGCCTGCCGGCGCTGGGCGTCCCGATCGGCGGCGCCGCGGCCGAGCACGTCACCTTCATGCTGGTCGGCGCGCTGATCATCACCTTCCTGATCGTCGAGCCGCACGGCCTCGCAAGGCTCTGGCAGATCGGCAAGCAGAAATTGCGGACATGGCCCTTCCCGTACTGAGGCGGGAGAGAGTCCAACAAACGACCGGCACGCCAGAAGCGCCGGCGAAAAGCAAGACGGGACCGGCTGGAACCGGCCCCGGAGGAAACGAACGGAGGAAGTCCATGAAGACGAGCAAGTTGATGAAAGCTGCCGGACTCGGGGCCCTTTTGGCCGCCACCGCCATCGTCGCGCCGGGTTATGCGCAGGACAGCGTCTATTTCGCCAACAACGCCTATCGCACCGGCCCGTTCTCGGGCTCAGGCATCCCGATCGGCGACGGCATGCGCGACTACATCACGATGATCAACGAGCGCGACGGCGGCGTGAACGGCGTCAAGGTCATCTACGAGGAATGCGAGACCGGCTACGACACCAAGAAGTCGATCGAGTGCTACGAGCAGGCCAAGGCGAAGAACACCATCGTCTACTCGCCCTGGTCGACCGGCGCGACGCTCGCCGCGATCCCGCGCGCCCATGTCGACAAGATTCCGATCCTGTCGATGGCCTATGGCCTCTCCGCTTCGGCCGACGGCACGAACTTCCCCTGGGTCTTCATCCCGCCCTTCACCTATTGGGACGGCGCCTCCGTCATGGTGAAGCACATGGCGGCCGAGCTCGGCGGCCTCGACAAGCTCAAGGGCAAGAAGCTCGGCCTGATCCATCTCGATGCGCCCTTCGGCAAGGAGCCGATCCCGGTGCTCGAGAATCTCGCCAAGAAATACGGCTTCGAGCTGAAGCTCTATCCGGTGGCGGCGGCCGACATGCAGAACCAGGGCTCGCTCTGGCTCTCGATCCGCCGTGACCGGCCCGACTTCCTCTACAACCAGGGCTGGGGGGCGATGAACCCGACCGCGGTCAAGGAAGCCGCCAAGAACAACTTCCCGATGAACAAGTTCGTCGGCGTCTGGTGGGCCGGCGGCGATGACGATGCGCGTGCCGGCGGCGAGCAGGCCAAGGGCTACTCTTCGCTGAGCTGGACGCTGAGCGGCACCGAGGCGCCCGCGATGCAGGACATCCTGAAATTCGTGGTCGACAAGGGCAAGAGCACGACGCCGAAGGAGAAGGTCGGCGAAGCCCTCTACAACCGCGGCGTCTACAACGCGATGCTCGTCGTCGAGGGCGTCCGCAACGCGCAGAAGCTCACCGGCAAGAAGGTGATCGACGCGCAGGACATGCGTCGGGGCCTGGAATCGCTCAACCTGACCGAGGCGCGCCTGAAGGAGATCGGGCTCGGCGGCTTCGTCACGCCGACGACGATCTCCTGCACCGACCATTCCGGCCACAGCAAGATGTTCGTCTCCGAGTGGGACGGCACCAAATGGACCAAGAAGGCCGACTGGGTCGAGCCGATGAAGGACGAGGTCCGTCCGCTCATCGAATCCAACGCCAAGGACTATGTCGAGAAGGCCGGCAACTGGCCGAAGCGCTCGGAGTCCTGCGAGAAGTCGTCCTGACGACAAAAGGGGGCGGTTCGCGCCGCCCCCGCCTTCCTTCTCCCCTCGGGGAGAAGGTGTCTGCGAAGCAGACGGATGAGGGCAGACTTGCTCCGTTCTCATCCGTCATGTCCCTCATCCGACCCGGCTCCGCCGGGCCACCTTCTCCCCCGAGGGGAGAAGGAAGGAGTGTGAGATGTCGACCGCCACCCTCGAAAAACCGGCCGCAGCGACCGCGCGCGACACCATCCTGTCGCTCAACAATATCGAGGTCATCTACGACCATGTCGTGCTAGTGCTGAAGGGCGTCTCGCTCACCGTGCCGCGCCAGGGCATCGTCGCGATCCTCGGCGCCAACGGCGCCGGCAAGACCACGACGCTGAAGGCGATCTCCAACCTGCTCAAGGCCGAGCGCGGCGAGGTCACCAAGGGCTCGATCGTCTTCGACGGCGAGCGCGTCGACAAGCTTTCGCCGAACGAGCTCGTCCGGCGCGGCTGCATCCAGGTCATGGAAGGCCGCCACTGCTTCGGCCATCTCTCAATCGAGGAGAATCTGCTGACCGGCGCCTTCACCCGCCGCGACGGCAATGCCGCGATCAAGCGCGACCTCGAGAAGATCTACACGCTGTTCCCGCGGCTGAAGCAGCGGCGGACCTCGCAGGCCGGCTATACCTCCGGCGGCGAACAGCAGATGTGCGCCATCGGCCGGGCGATGATGTCGAACCCCAAGATGATCCTGCTCGACGAGCCCTCGATGGGGCTCGCCCCGCAGATCGTCGAGGAGATCTTCGAGATCGTGCGCCAGCTCAACGCCGATGAAGGGGTATCCTTCCTCGTTGCCGAGCAGAACACCAATATGGCGCTGCGCTATGCCACCTATGGCTATATCATGGAGACCGGCCGGGTCGTCATGGATGGCGACGCGAAGATGCTGCGCGAGAACGAGGACGTGAAGGAATTCTATCTTGGCGTGGCGGAAGGCGACAAGAAGTCCTTCCGCGAGGTGAAGAGCTACAAGCGCCGCAAGCGCTGGCTCTCCTGAGACGGGACGGGTTCGACGGTCGATCACCATGCTCTACGCCGTGGCAGCCCTGCTGGTTCTCCTGCTGATCTTCGGGCCACAAGCCTGGGTCCGCAGCCAGATGAGCCGCCATGCCGTGGCCCGGCCGGACCTGCCGGGAACCGGCGGCGAACTGGCGCGGCATCTGCTCGACCGCTTCCAGCTCGGCGCCGTCGCGGTGGAGACCACCGAGGGCGGCGATCACTACGATCCGGAGGCGCGCACCGTGCGCCTCTCGCGCGACAACCATGACGGCCGTTCGATCACGGCCGTTGCGGTGGCCGCCCATGAGGTCGGTCACGCCATCCAGCATGCGGAAGGCAGCACTCTGCTCGCCGCCCGCAGCATGCTCGCCCGCACGATGGGGATCGTCGACAAGGTCGCCATGGCGATCCTGATCACCGCCCCGCTGGTCGCGGCGGTGACGCATCTGCCGGCCCTGGGGCTGATGCAGTTCGGCCTTGCCGTGGCGCTGCTCGGCATCGGGCTCGTCGTGCATCTGGTGACGCTGCCGCTCGAATTCGACGCCAGCTTCGGCAAGGCGCTGCCGATCCTCGCCGGGGACGGCTATCTCGACCGGCGCGACTTGCCTGCCGCCCGCGGCGTGCTGCGGGCTGCGGCCCTCACCTATGTCGCCGGCGCGCTGATCGGCCTGCTCAATTTCCTGCGCCTGCTGCGCGTCATCCGCTGACGGCGCGGCCCCGAACGAGATCACGACCTGGGACCCGACAGATGAACGCGCATCACGACGATCTGGAGACCCGTCCCCCCGAGATTCGCGAGGCCGATCTCTTCGCGCGCCTGCCGGGGCTGCTCGCGGCTGCGATGCGCGCCCCGGCCTATGCCGAGCGTCTCGGCGACATCGACCCCGCCGGGATCACCGACCGCAAGGCGCTGGCCCGCCTGCCGGTCCTGCGCAAGGCCGATCTTCCGGCCCTGCAGAAGGCCGCCCTGCCCTTTGGCGGCCTCGTCCCCTCAGCTCCCGGCTCCTTCGGGCGGCTGTTCACCTCGCCCGGCCCGATCTTCGAGCCGGAAGGCACGGCGAGCGACGCCTGGGGCGCCGCGCGCGGCCTTGTCGCCGCCGGCTTCCGGCCGGGCGACATCGTGTTGAACACGCTGAGCTATCATCTGACGCCGGGCGGCTTCATCATGGACTCGGCCGCGCGTGCCGCCGGCTGCGCCGTCATCCCGGCAGGTCCCGGCAATACCGAGCAGCAGATGGAGGTGATCGCGGCCTACCGCCCGAGCGCCTATGCCGGCACGCCTGACTTCCTCAAGATCCTGATCGAGGCCGCCGATGCCCGCGGCGTCGACATCACCTCGATCAAGCGCGCCGTCGTCTCCGGCGCGGCCTTCCCGCCCTCGCTCCAGGCCTGGGTCAGGGAGCGCGGCATCGACGCCTACCAGCTCTATGCCACCGCCGATATCGGCGTCATCGCCTATGAGACCTCGGCCCGCGAGGGCATGGTTCTCAACGAGAACCTGATCGTCGAGATCGTCCGCCCCGGCACCGGCGACCCTGTCCCGGAGGGCGAGGTCGGCGAGGTCGTCGTCACCAATCTCGACCCGCATCATCCGCAGATCCGGCTGGCCGTCGGCGATCTCACCGCCGTCCTGCCCGGCATCAGCGCTTGCGGACGCACCAACACCCGCATCAGAGGGTGGATGGGCCGCGCCGACCAGACGGCGAAGATCAAGGGCATGTTCGTGCGCCCCGAGCAGGTCGCCGAGATCGCCAGGCGCCATGCCGAGATCGCCAAGCTCCGCCTCGTTGTCGGCCGCGCCGACGAGGTCGACACCATGACCCTGAAGGCCGAGATCTATGCCGAGCCGGCCGGGCTGGTCGACGCGATGTCCTCGACCTTGCAGCAAGTGACCAAGCTCAAGGGCGCAGTCGAAATCCTGCCGCTGGGCGCCCTGCCGAACGACGGCAAGGTCATCGCGGACGAGCGACCGGTGGGGTAGTCCGCGCCCTCATTCTCGGGTCGAAGCGGTGCTTCGCCCGAGAATCTCTTCCAGGATAAGGCGCTTTTCCGTCACGAGATGCTCGGGTCAAGCCCGAGCATGACGGCGGTACGCTTCACCAGTCGATCGCCTTTTCCCCCTGCTCCTGCAGCCACGCATTCGCCCGGCTGAACGGCTTCGACCCAAAAAATCCCCGCCTTGCCGACAACGGCGACGGATGGGCGCTGGCGATGACCAGATGCCGGCTCTCGTCGATCAGCGGCCGCTTCGTCTGCGCCGGCGCGCCCCAGAGCAGGAAGACGACATGCGGCCGCATCCGCGCGACGGCGGCGATGATCTCGTCGGTGACCTTGCCCCAGCCCAATTGAAGATGCGAACCCGCCTTGCTCGCGCCCTCGCGCACGGTCAGCGCCGTGTTGAGCAGCAGCACGCCCTGCTGCGCCCAGCGCGTCAGGTCACCATCGCCCGGCGCCGGTAGCCCGAGATCCTCCGCGCGCTCCTTGTAGATATTGACGAGCGAGCGCGGCAGCGGCGGCGGCCCGACATAGGAGAAGGCGAGCCCGTTGGCATGGCCGGGCGTCGGATAGGGGTCCTGTCCGAGGATGACGGCGCGAACCGCGTCGAGCGGTGTCAGGCTGAGCGCCGCGAACACCCGTTCCGGGGCCGGCGCCACGACATGGCCCGCAGCCCGCTCGGCATCCACGGCGGCGCAGGCGCGTGCAGCCTCCGCACCGGGAGCAAAGACCGGCAGGTCGCGCCAGCCCCGGGAATTCCCGCTCGCCAGGAAAGCCGCGAGCGCCTTGCTGCAGCTCACTTCAAGACCGCCCGCCCCTCGACCTTGGCGTCGATCGTCCCGAGCCGGCGCAGATAGACCATCACCTCATTGGCCATCAGCTTGCCGTCGGTCAGGCCGATCAGCGTCTTGCCGCGGCCGAGCGCGGTATAGCCGTCGCCGCCTTCGAGCATGAAGTTGTTGGAGGCGACGGTGTATTTGCCGGCCGGGTCGATCGGCGTGCCGTCGGTCAGGGTGAGCGCAATGACGCGCGAGCCGACCGGCTGCTTGATATCCGCCTCGAATTTCAGCCCCGCCACGACCGGAAACTTGCCCGAGCCCTGCGGCGCCGGCGAAAGCCCGTTCTCGATCGCGTCCTTCACGTCCTTGCCGGTGATCTCGACCATGACGGTGGCATTGCCGAAGGGCAGTTCGCTCAGCACGTCGCGCCGCGTCAGCGTCGTGCCGGCCGCATATTGCTTGTTGGCGCGGATGCCGCCGGCATTGGTGATGGCGAGCTGCGCGCCGGTGGCGGCCCGGATCGCATCGGCGATCAGGTTGCCGATCGCCGCCTCCTGCGTGCGGATGACGCCCGTGCGCGAGTCGAGCGGCACGTTGAGCTTGGCGACATCGACGTCGAGCTCCTTCGAGAGTTCCCCTTCGTAGCCCTTGACGACGGCGGCGACCTCCGGGTCCGGCGTCGCCGAGCGGGAATCGTTGACCCGGAAGGTCGGGCTCCAGGTCACTTGCCGCGCCGCGCCCTCGCCCTTGATGCTGACCGCGATGTCGATGGCCGTGACGTAATTGCCCTCCTCGTTCGACTCCACCATCACCACCTTGCCGTCATAGGCGATGGCGAGGTCGTGGTCGTGGCCGGTGAGCAGGACGTCGACGACGCGCGAGCGCACGATCTCGTTGTCCATCGCCCGGTCGGCATGGACGACGGCGACGAGGATATCGGCGCCCTGCCCCTTCAGCGCCTTGGCCTCGCGCTTGAGCGCCTCCATGGTCGAGGAGAATTTCAGGTCGCCGGGATTGGAGATCTGCGGCGTCGGATCATAGGCCGTGCCGATGACACCGACCTTGATGCCGCCGAGCTCGAAGATCTGGCTGTCCTTGTGGCCGGGCAGCGGGTTGCCGGCCGCATCGCGCAGATTGGCGGCGAAAGTCGGATAGGTCTGCGCGGCGGAGAGCTTGAGATAGTTTTCCTTGCCGAAATCGAACTCGTGATTGCCCGGCACGAAGACGTCGAGCCCCATCTTGTTCTGCATCGCGACAATATGGGCGCCCTGGTCGAAGCCTGACATCAGCGAGGGCGAGTAGCAGTCGCCGGCATGGCAGAACAGCACCGGCACGCCCTTGGCGCGCTCCGCCTTGGCGATGCCGGCGGCCCGCGCGAAGCCGCCGCGGCCCTTGTCGTCGCTCATCTTGTAGATGTCGTTGACCAGCAGCAGCGTGAAGCTCGGCGCCGGCTGCTGCGCCATCGCGGCGGGCGCCGTCGCGGCAAGGGCCGCAGGGGCGGCGAGAACGCCAAGGGCTTTGCGACGTGTCAGCTTTGTCATGGCGGGCGCCCCTCTTGAGAAGGTGTCCAGACTAGCAAGAGACGCGCCGCGCTGACCAGATGCCTTTCGGCCCCGGACCTGCCTGTCGGCGATGTCGCACCCGGCCCGTCCCCTCTCTTCAAGGCTGGACGAAAGCGCGAACTCGTCTAAATCACGAGCGCAAGGAGAGCCCGCGCTCATGACTGCTGACATCGCCACGGCCCCGGCCCGCGAAGCCGTTCCGCTCCCGCCGGATCACCCGCAAGCCCGATACGGCCGCATCGGCGTGCTGCTGATGAATCTCGGCACGCCGGAAGGCACCGGCTACTGGCCGATGCGCGCCTATCTCAAGGAGTTTCTCTCGGACCGCCGCGTCATCGAGGAACCCCGCTGGAAATGGTGGCCGATCCTCAACCTGATCATCCTGTCGACGCGGCCGGGCCGCAAAGGCAAGGACTACGCCTCGATCTGGAACAACGAGCGCAATGAGGGCCCGCTCAAGACCATCACGCGCTCGCAGACCGAGCAGCTCGCCGAGCGCCTGAAGCCGCTGGCCGGCGAGCGCGTCGTCTTCGACTGGGCGATGCGCTACGGCCTGCCCGATGTGAAGAGCCGTTTGAAGGCCCTGCTCGACCAGGGCTGCGACCGCATCCTGCTGGTGCCGCTTTATCCGCAATATGCCGCGCCGACCTCGGCCACGGCCTGCGACCAGGCCTTCCGCGCGCTGATGCAGATGCGCTGGCAGCCTTCGGTGCGCGTCTCGCCGCCCTATCACGACGACCCCGCCTATATCGGCGCGCTCGCCCGCTCGATGCGGGCATCGCTGGCCAGGCTCGATTTCGAGCCGGAGGTCATCCTCTGCTCCTTCCACGGCATGCCGAAGGACTACCTGCTCAAGGGCGACCCCTATTACTGCCAATGCGTGAAGACCTGGCGGCTGCTGCGCGCCGAGCTCGGCCTCTCCGAGGAGCGTTTCCCGCTGACCTTCCAGTCGCGCTTCGGGCCGGACGAATGGTTGCAGCCCTATACCGACGAGACGGTGAAGGCGCTGGCGCTGGCCGGGAAGAAGTCGATGGCGATCGTGGCGCCGGGCTTCTCGGCCGACTGCCTGGAGACGCTTGAGGAGCTCGACGGCGAGAACCGCGAGATCTTCCTGCACAATGGCGGCGAAAAATTCGCCTACCTGCCCTGCCTCAACGATTCCGCCGAGGGTATCGACGTCATCGCCGAAGTCGTGCAGCGCGAATTGATGGGCTGGCTCTGAGGCAAGCCAGAGCATTTTCGAGCGAAGTGGACACCGGCTCGCGTCAAGAAAATGCGTTAAAACAAAGAGATAGAGTATTTCTCCGATTCGGAGAAACGCGGAAATGCTCTAACGCTCTTCGCTACCGACGAAGCGCGTGACGCTCTCGATCACCGGCTTCGCCTGCAGGATGCGGCGATGGCCGAAGCCGCTCGTCTCCTCCAGGTCGACGAAGGAGCCTGCCGCCGCCAGCGCCTCGGCATGGCGGAAATCGAGCTCGCGATCCTGCCGGTCGTGGACGACCAGGGTCGGCACGCCGATCGCGGCGAGCTGCGCCGGCCCCTCGAAAGCCTCGACCGGATTGCCGGCGACGACATGGATGCGCCGTTCGAGCGCCGCCTGGCCGCGCCGTCCGAGCCCGATGCCGGCGCCGAACCGCCGCGTGATCTGCTTGATCGAGGAGGGCGCGGCGATCATCGCGAGACGCCCGGCACTGACCGGCGGCTGGCCGGGAACCGAGCCCGCCAGCGCCGCGAGCGCGATCGCCCCGCCGAAGGAATGCGTCACGATCGCATGCAGCGGCCCGAAGGCGCGCGCCACCGCCGCCAGGCTGGCCACCCCGAGCGGCAGGTTCAGCACCCGCCCCGTCGAGGCGCCATGCGCCGGCAGGTCGAAGGCGACGACGCGGAAACCGGCTTCGCGCAGCGGCGCGGCAAAGGCGGCCATGAAAGCCGCTTCGCTGTTCCAGCCATGCACCAGCAGCACGGTGCCGCGCTGGCTGGCCCCGACCGGCGCGAAGACATAGGCCGTGACGCTCCCGCAGGGGAACGGAACCGCCATCGCCTCCGCTTCCGCCAGGCGGCCCGCGGCGCTCCGCGCACCGGCGGACGCGTTTTCGTTTCGCGCCGGGCGGCGCGGCGGGGTACAGAACAGACGGAAGGCGAGTCTGCCGGTTGCCGCGGGCGCCACGAAGCTGGCGACCCGGGTCAGAGGACGCAGGAGACGGAGAGCGGTGTCGGCCATGGCATGGAGCCCAATCTGTTCAACGCTGAACTATTATGTTCAGCCATGAACAAAAAGCAAGCCTCTTCCCAGACCTCTTCGACTGCGGGTTCCGGGCCGGAGCCGGAACGCCAGCTTCTGCCCTGGGATCTGCCGCGTTTCCGCAACTGGATCTCGGTCGCCCGCGTCCACACGCTCTGGGAAAAGGCCTTCGGCGAGGCGCTGGCGCCGCTCGACATCCAGGTCGCCCATTATGACGTGCTCGCCAACATCTTCCACGTACCCGGCCTGACGCAGCAGGCCCTGGCCGGGAAGCTGCTGGTCGGGCGCAGCGCCATGAGCATGCTGCTGCCGGTGTTGGAGCGGCGCGGGCTGATCGAGCGGCGCGGCGACGAGGCGGACCGGCGCGTGCGCAGGCTCTGGCTCACGCCGGAGGGCGAGGCTCTGACCCGCAAGGCGATGGCGATCCATGTCGCGGAGATCGAGGCGATGATGACGGTGCTGAGCGAGGACGAATGCAACGCCATCGGCGAGATGATGCGCCGCGTCGCCAAGGCGCTGGAAAGCTGACGCAAAAGGGCCGCCCGAACGGGCGGCCCTTCGCGATGGACAAGGAGAGCCCGGCTTACTGCTGTGCGAAGATGCCGAGGCTGCTGGCCGTGATGTCGAAGGAGAGCGTGCCGACCACGGCGGCGCCGCACCATTTCGAGCGGCCGCTGCCCGAATAGATCCCGCTCGGATCGGCGGTCAGCGCGAAGCACTCGGTCTTCGACAGCGTCGTGTCGTGGTAGCGCAGATCCGCCGTGACGTTCTTCCAGGTGTAGGAGACGCCAGCGTTCCAGTAGGTGTAGTCGGGCAGGTTGGTCGGCGGATTGGTCGACCAGATCGCCAGATTGGTCCTGCCGAGCCAGTAATGGCCGAGCTCGCCCGAAACCGACAGGCCCTCGAGGAAGGGCAGGGCGTATTTCGCCGTGACCGAGGCATAGGTGCCGTCGGCGCCGGTGCCGAGCCAATCCCAGGCGTAGAAGACGTTCGCGCCGAGCGTGAGGCTCTCGGCGAAGGTGTAGGACACCTTGCCATAAACCTCGGTGTAATCGGTGTTCTTCGGCGTCCAGTAGGTGCCGGCGAAGTCGATCAGCTGCTTTTCGCGCGGATAGTAGTACTGCATCACGCCGAAATCGAAGGCGAGATCGCCGAACTTCGGACGGATGCCGCCGTAGAAGTCGACTTCCGCGCTCGGCTTGGTCGCCAGATCGACGCTGGAGCCGTAGATGCCGGCATAGAACAGATTGTTGTAGACCTGCAGCTCGGCGCCGGCGCCGAAGCCCGGCCTGCGATCGGTCTGCGAGATACCGCGGAAATTATAGTCGGTCTGGCCCTTCACATTGACCGCGATGTCGAACCAGGTGATCGCCGGCACGACCGGAGCGGGCGGCGCCCCTTTCTTGCTGGGCAGGTCCGAAGCGAGCGCACCGGCCGCCAAGACGGTCGAAATGCCAAATCCCAACACCGAAGACCGAAAAAGATCCAGAACCATCGCCCAGCACCCCTCACCGCGCCTTGGTCGCGCTTTCGCCACAATCAAGCAGGGCACGGGGGATTTTCGGCAAGACGAGCTTTTCGGCAGCCTGCCCGCCAAATAAGCAAAAGCCCCCCGAAACGGGGGCCTTCGCGCCTGCAAAACAGGCTCAGATCATTTGATCGGGAACTGTTGCAGTTCCGTCACATACCCAAAACGCCGGAAACGACCGCGATCAGCGCGTGACCGGCTGGCTGGCATAGGCGGCCGGCGACTGGTCCAGGCTGCTGGTGCGCAGGTTCGTCGCCCGTCGCGGCGGCAGCGGGGCGCGGATATTGGTCGGATTTGCCGGCACGGTCACCTCGACCGGCGCTTCGACGGCGGCCGTGCTCTGCCCGCTCGTGCTGGAGGAGCCGCCGAATGTCGGCATGAAGCTCAGCGCGCGCTGCAGGAAGGGCTTGCTCTCCTCGGCCGGCGCAGCCACCGGCACCGAGGTGGTGCTGGCCAGCACCGGCGCCTGCTCGGCCTTGCCGGGCTGGATCCGCGCGAGCTGGGTCGTCGCCGGGGCGGTGAACGGCTTGGTCTCGGCCTTTGCCGGTTCGGGCTTGCTGGGCTCGGGCCTGGCAACCTCGGCCGGTGCGGCGGCGGCGACCGCAGCCATCACCGCGCCGTCATCCGCCGAAGCGGCGCGCGCCGTGCCTTTCGCCCTGCCCTTGTCGTCGAGCACAACCACGCTCGGCCCCGAGGCCAGCGCATCCTCGCGGCTGATGCCGACATCCCGCGACGCCCAGGACGCCCTGCGGTTGAGCGCATCGGCCCCGCCGGCCATCAGCGCCTGCTTGAACGAGTTGTGCTGATCGCCGTCGTCATAGACGAGCCGGATCGCCGGCGTGCCCTTGGCGACGAGGGCAGCGACCTCGACCGCGTCCTGGCGTTCCTTCGCGGCGACCTCGGCCGGCTCCGAGCCGCCATTGAAGACATAGCGGCCGCCGGCGACGGACACCGCCGGCTCGTCCTTCACGACCTCGAAATAGTCCGAGCCTTCCTTCAGGTTCTTCCAGAAGGCGATGTTCGGATCGAGCCGGTGCTGGGCGAGGTTCTTCGCCGTCATGCGGAAGGGGAAGGCCTGCATCTGCACGGCCTTCTGGCCGGCGTTCTGCGCCTCGCGCACCAGCGCGTAGATCTCGCCGATCTGGTCGTCCGTCATCGAGTAGCAGCCGGCCGAGGAGCAGGCGCCATGCACCATCAGATGCGCGCCGGTGCGGCCATGGGCCCGGTCATAGGCGTTGGGATAGCCCATGTTGAACGACACGTAATAGGACGAGTTCGGGTTCATCTGCTGCGGCGCGATGGCGTAGAAGCCCTCCGGCGCCATGCGGTCGCCCTCGCGCACCTTCGGGCCGAGTTGGCCCGACCAGCGGCACATGGGAAAAGTCTTGAGCAGGGCGTAGCGGCCGTCGGCCTTGCGCTTCCAGACCTCGAGCTCCGACTCCTTCTTGTAGGAGCGGATCAGGATCGGTTGGTCCTTGCTCATGCCCTTCTCGGACATCAGCGCATAAGTCGCCGACGGAATCGGGATGTTGTGGCGACCGGCGCCGCGATAACGCTCTTCCTCGCAAGCCGCCAGGGTCAATGCAACAAAAGCCACGAGCGCGAGTTGCTTCAGTGCCACGTCGTCAATCCCATCGAACGGCAGGCCGGGGCGCGACCTGTGACTTCGCAAGACGGCTAAATTGTGCCGTCGTCCTGTTTTAGAAGCGTTAGCCTTGAGGGTTCCTTACCATAGGCTCCCTGAGTCTGGCCACATGGTCAATGCCCGGTAAAGACACCGCCGTTTCGCAGGCGCGAAATCAACGCTTTCAGAGATGGCGCCCGATCCCGAGGAATTTTTCCGCCCGCTTGTCGACGATCGCGGCCCCGTCGAGGCCGGCGAAATCGGCGAGCGCCGCCGCGATGGCGTCCCCCGCCCGCGTCATCGCCGCCTGCTTGTCGCGGTGGGCCCCACCGGTCGGCTCTGAGACGATCGCGTCGATGACGCCGAACCTGAGCAGATCCTGCGCCGTGATCTTCATGCCGGTGGCGGCGTCCTGCGCGCGCGCCGTGTCGCGCCAGAGGATCGAGGCCGCGCCTTCCGGCGAGATCACCGAATAGATCGCATGCTCGAGCATCAGCACGCGGCTCGCCGCCGCGATCGCGATCGCCCCGCCCGAACCGCCCTCGCCGATCACCAGCGCGACGCTGGCGGTGGGCAGGCCAAGCCAGGCTTCCGTCGAGCGGGCGATGGCCTCGGCCTGGCCGCGCTCCTCGGCATCGATGCCCGGATAGGCGCCGGCGGTGTCGACGAAGCTCAGCACCGGCAGGCCGAAGCGGCCGGCCATCTCGACGAGCCGCACCGCCTTGCGATAGCCCTCGGGCTTCGGCATGCCGAAATTGTGCCGGATGCGGGTCTCGGTCGAATCGCCCTTCTCCTGGCCGATGACGCAGACCGCCTCGCCGCGGAAGCGGCCGAAGCCGCCGACGATCGCCTCGTCTTCCCCAAAGGCGCGATCGCCTGCCAGCGGCGTGAACTCCTCGATCAGCGCGGCGCAGTAATCCTTGAAATGCGGCCGCTGCGGATGGCGCGCCACCAGCGTCTTCTGCCAGGGCGTCAGCGCCGCATAGATTTCCTTGAGCGCCTGGTTCGCCTTGGCGTCGAGCTTGCCGATCTCTTCCGACAACGAGATGCCGTCGCCACGCGCCTCGAGAGCCCGCAACTCGTCCGACTTCGCCTCGAGCTCGGCGACCGGTTTCTCGAAATCCAGATAGCTACGCATCGTGATCCAGTTCAGCTTCCGCGCCGGGTTCGGCACGGATCGGCGGTTTCGCATGAAACCGGGGCTCGAAAGGCGGCGGACCATGTCCGCGACCCGGCGAAATTGTCAACCCGCATGGGGTTTTCGAGGTGACGGGAATTCCAGCCCCGCGCTGCCGGAAGGCTTCGCGGCGCGCGGCGTCGGCGCGGGCTGCGGCAGCAGGATGGGCCTGAGCGCGAAGCTGCGCCGCGTCGCGCGCAGCGGCGCGCGCCGGTAGAACTGCTTGGTCGCGTCGATGACATGGACCCCGGCGAAGGGCAGTGACAGCCCGAGCCCGATCTGCTCCCAGGCATAGGCCGAACGCATCAGGATCCGCCGCTGCAGCGGCGGGACATAGAGCACCTCGGCCCAGTGCTCGGGCGAGAATTCGGCGGCGCGCATCAGCGCCGAGAGCTGGCGGCGGCTGAACGGACGGCCCTGCCCGAAGGGCGTGCCGTCCATCCGCGCCCAGAGGCCGCGCCGGTTGGGCACCACCAGGATCATCCGCCCGCCCGGATTGAGCACGCGCGAGACCTCTTCCAGCAGGTCGTCGGGGCTTTCGGTCTCCTCCAGCGCATGGACGAGCACGACCCGGTCGATCGAGGCGGTCGGCAGCGGCAGCAGGGTCGGCTCGACCAGCGCCGAGGCGGAAAGCCCCGGCGAGGGCCAGTTCACCACGCCTTGCGCCGCCGGCATGAAGGCGATGGTGCGTTCGGCCTCGATGCCGAGCACGGAGAGATAGGGCGTGGAGAAACCCAGCCCCAGCAGCCGCTGGCGGTCGCAATCCGGCCAGAAGCGCAGCATCGCCCGGCCGATGAAGCGTCGCGCCACATGCCCGAGCGGGCTGGCGTAGAAGGCGCGCAGGTCGACGACGTCGAGAGGCATGGCGCCTGAGATGGAACGCCCCGCGCGCGAACGCAAGGGCGGCTTCCGCAGCAACTGCACGACGACACTGCGCGCCCGGTGGCTTGATCGGCAGGCGGCCTTGGCCCATGCAGGGCGTCCGTTCGCACTCGCAGGAGTCCGCCATGCCGCTCGACCTCCATGTCTTCCGCACGCTCAGCGACAATGCGGGCGCCCTGCTCCACGACCCCGCGACAGGTGCCTGCGCGGCGGTGGACGTGCCCGATGCCGGCGAGATGCTCGCCGCCGCCAGGGCCAAGGGCTGGACGATCAGCGACATCTTCATCACCCATGCCCATCACGACCATACGCAAGGCGTCGCCGAGGTGAAGCAGGCGACGGGCGCGACCGTCGTCGGCCCGGCCGATGCCCGCACCTCCGCCCCGCTCGACCGCGTGATCGGCGAAGGCGACAGCGTGGCGCTGGCGGGCGAGCGCTTCGAGATCTGGCACACGCCCGGCCATTCCGACGGCCATCTCAGCTATATCGGCCTGGGCAGCAAGATCGCGCTGGTCGGCGACGTCGTCTTCGTCATGGGCTGCGGCCGGGTCCAGCCCGGCCAGATGGACCGGATGTGGACCTCGCTCTCGCGCATCATGGCGCTGCCCGGCGACATCCGGCTCGTCACCGGCCATGACTACACGCTCGCCAATGCCCGCTTCGCCCGCTCGGTCGATCCGACGAACGCAGCGCTCGCCGCGCGTTTCGCCGAGGCCGAGACGGCCAAGGCGGAAGGCCGCTTCTGGGCGTTGACCACCATCGCCGAGGAACAGGCGACGAACCCCTTCTTCCGCGCCGGCGAGCCCGCGCTGGCGGCCGCCGTCCATCTCGCCGGAAAGCCGGCTTCCCAGGTCTTCGCGGCGCTCCGCGAAGCCAAGAACAAGTTCTGACCATGCCGCATCGCCTCGAAGGGCTGACGGCGGCGGAGGTGATCCGCCTGCTCGACCTCAAGCCCCATCCCGAAGGCGGGCATTACCGCGAGACCTTCCGCGACGCGGAAGGCCCGGAAGGACGCGGCCATTCGACCGCGATCTACTATCTGCTCGACACCGGCGAAACCTCGGAATGGCACCGCGTCGATGCCGCCGAGATCTGGCACCATTATGCCGGCGCGCCGCTGGTCATCACCGTCTCGCCCAATGGCCACGACGCCTCGGCCCATCATCTCGGCACCGATCTCGCCGCCGGCCAGCGCCCGCAATTCGTGGTGCCGGCCGGCTGGTGGCAGAGCGCGACCTCGCTCGGCGCCTGGACGCTGGTGGGCTGCACTGTCGCGCCGGGCTTCGCGTTTTCGGGATTCGAGATGGCGCCGCCGGGCTGGCGGCCGACGCCCCGCAAGCCGGCTGGAGGAGCATGATGCTGACGACGAACGAGGACAGCCAGCTCGCGCTGGAATGCGAGCGGCGGATCATCAATGCCTGGCCGGCCTTGTCGACGCTCGTCCTCGGCGACTGGGTGCTGCGCTTCGCCAATGGCTATTCCGGCCGCGCCAACTCGGCGACGCCGCTCGCCTATGGCGCCGAGCTCGACGATGCCATGCTCGACATGCTCGAGGAGCTCTACCGCGCCGACGGTTTGCCGCCCACGATCCGGCTGACCCCGCTCGTCGCCGAGGCGACCCGCGCGGCCGTGCTGGCACGCGGCTACAGGGTCAAGGACGCCTCTTTCGGCATGATCGCGCCGCTCGCCGGGCTCCCGGTCTCCGAAGAGGCGGAGCTCCAGATCGAGGCCCGGCCCGAGCTGGAATGGATCGCCGGCGTCGCCGCGCGCCAGAGCGGCGTGAAGACCCATGCGGGCAATCTGGCGGCCATCGTCGAGAAGGTCCGCCTGCCCGCCGCCTTCGCCTCATGGCTGGTCGAGGGCGAGCCTGTCGCCTTCGGCATGGCGGTGGCGGAGCGCGGCATGGCCGAGATCGGGCTAATCTGCGTCGATCCCGCCCATCGCGGCAAGGGGCTGGGCCGCCGGATCGTCGCCGGGTTGATGGGCTGGGCCGGCGCCATGGATTGCCACAGCGCCTATCTGCAGGTCGAGCAGAGCAACGCCATCGCAATCAGCCTCTATCGCAGCCTCGGCTACCGCCAGCTCTACGCCTACGAGACGCGAATCCTGGACTAGCGCCGTCATTCTCGGGCTTGACCCGTTCGGGCGCTTCGAGGCGGCGATGCCCATACCCATGCCCGGCTGCAGGATGAACCAGCCGCAGCCCACCGTCGCGAGCCCGACGATCAGCGCCGGCAGAAAGGTCGGGTTGCGCGCCCAGCCCATGCCCCAGACCACCAGCACGATGCCGGCGAAGAGGATGCCGATGAGGTAGTGGAAGAGCCAGCCCAGCGCGACCTCGTTGGCGACCGGCTCGGCCTTGCCGATATCCTCATGCACGACGCGCCCGCGCAGCAGATGCGCGAACCACCGCCCCGGCGGACCCCAGTTCGGCTTCGGCATGCCGAAGAGCCGCAGGAACTGCGCCCAGAGATCGAACAGGATGGTCGCGCCGATGCCGATGACGACCGCGCGATAGATCAGATCCGCCAAATCTCGTCCCCCCAAAACTCTCGCCCCCAAAAGCCGGCGATCTTCGCTGCCCTCCTCGTTGGAGCGGCGATCGCCGCCGCGGTCAACCGGCCGGAGGCGCCCCCGACGCAGCCGCGGCCTGCGGAAGACGCATCCGGCCCGCACCGGAACCTCGCGCCGGGCGCGGTGTTGCCTCCGGAGAGATCGCAAGAGGAGTGCATATGGCTGGGGCAACGGCAGAGAAGACGCGCAGTGCCGGCGCGACGGGTCCGCACGGGGCGGCGGAGCTGCCTTCCGTCATCGTCACCAGCTACAATCTCGAAATCCGCGACGAGGACGGCTTCGTCGGCGACAAGGCGAGCCGCAGCGCCTTCGTCGAGCATCTCGATGCGCTGCGGCAGCATCTGAAAAAGAACGGCGACGATCCGCTCCGGGGCAAGACGGCCGAGATCAGCAAGAAGGAGCTCGATGCGCTGCTGAAGGAGGGCGACGCCACCGAGGCCGCCCTCGTCCTCGGCGCGGTCGAGGGTTTCGCCCAGTCGCTCGCCTTCGTCATCCGCCGCTTCACCCGGCTGAAGAACTGGGCCGAGGTCGAGCGCATCGTCGTGGGCGGCGGCTTTCGCGAGAGCCGCATCGGCGAGCTCGCCATCGCGCGCGCCGCCATCATCCTGCGCACGGAGGGCCGCGACATCGACCTCGTCCCGATCCGTCACCACCCGGACGAGGCCGGGCTCGTCGGCAGCGCGCATCTCGCGCCGAAATGGATCTTCGAGGCTTTCGACAGCCTCGTCGCCGTCGATATCGGCGGCTCCAACATCCGCGCCGGCATCGTCGAGCTCCGGCAGAAGAAGGCGCCCGATCTGGGCAAGGCCCGCGTCTGGAAATCCGAGCTCTGGCGCCATGCCGACGAAGAGACGAGCCGCGACGAGGCGATCAAACGTCTGGGCCGGATGCTCAAGGAACAGATCGAGCAGGCCGAGAAGGAGGGCTTGCGCGTCGCGCCCTTCATCGGCATCGGTTGCCCCGGCCTGATCGAGCCCGACGGCAGCATCGACCGTGGTGCCCAGAACCTGCCGGGCAACTGGGAGAGCAGCCGCTTCAACCTCGTCGCCAGCGTGCGCGAGCTGGTGCCCCGGATCGGCGAGCACGACACCGAGATCGTCATGCACAACGACGCCGTCATCCAGGGGGTGAGCGAGATGCCGGCGATGCAGGACGTGGAGAATTGGGCCGTGCTCACGATCGGCACAGGGCTGGGCAATGCGAGCTATCGCAACCGCGACAAGGTGAAGAAGAAGGGCTGACGATCCGGTTCGGCAAGACGAGCTCCATCCCGAGCAGCCGCGCAGCGGAGAAAAAGCGCGGCCCTGCCATCTTCAGGTCGCCTTTGCCGGTGAAGACGCGGCATGGCGTCCGGTTCGGGCGCGATCCAGCAAAGGAATTGCGGGAGTCTTGCCTTGCCGGCAGTCGAAAAGCGGCCTTCGTCTTGCCTTGAGCCCGTGGCTGTGCCGAGGCTCGGGAGCGATACGAATCACCCTCAGGAGCGGGGCCGCCCGACCATGACCACTGAGCTGGCGCCGCGCTTTCGGCACGCTATGCGTGCTCTGCTCGCCCTCTGCGTGCTGACGCTGGCGCTCGCCGCCGGGCAGCCGGGCGCGCAGGC
>NZ_JBFRDQ010000019.1:0-33744 GCF_052113865.1 Allobosea sp. TAB14
GTCGGAGCGTCAGTGTTTCAGGTTCACGTTGAAGGTAACGACAAGCGGTCAGACGTTCTGAAGCTCACAGCGGCGATCGAGAAGATCGAGAAGAAGTTAGAAACGGCGCTGCGAGGCCACGAGAAAGCCAAGCCGGGGTTTTCGTTTGTCATGCATCCATTGCAGCCTGCCAACGCCGGTGTGGTCGGACGGGAGCTGGAAGGAGATGGGGACGATTTATCGTGGGGCCTGCATGGGCACGCTACACGCTTCTACGCGGTGCTCATTCGAAGTGCGAAGCCTGCTATCACTACAACCGGCTTTCAAGGTCTGAAAGAACACTCGCAGGAGTGAATCTGTTTTCAATTCTAAATCATCTCATGATTTCAATTACGTAAGTGTTCGCAGTTTTATCCTGAATGGCGCGCCAATCAAATCGACGGCTTAAGTGCAGTCGATCCTTGTCGTCGTTTATCCATCCATTGAGCACGCGGTAGACGCGGCGCGGGCGGCATCATACCGGCCCTTGCGGAGCCGGTCCCCCGTGGCGCACCGATGTTGTTTCGTATCCGGCGAGCTCTTCGCGCACGACGGCCAGAAAACCATCGACGAGGGGGTCGGCGCGGTGGTGGCTCGGGAACATGGCGTGGCCGTGGAACATCACCTCCGGCTTGAAAGGCCGGAAGACGATGCCGCTGCGCCGATAGTCGTCGGCGGCGATCGGATTGACGATGCCGATGCCGAGCCCTTGCTCGACAAGCGCGCAGATCGCCGCGCTGAACGGCGTTTCCAGCGCGAGATGGCGGCGCACGCCCGCATCCTGGAAGATGCGGTCGACACGGGCTCGCGCACCATCCTCCAGCGAGAGCGAGATGAAGGCCTCGCCTTCGAGATCCTTGGGCGTGATGCGATCACGTTTCGCAAGGCGGTGTCCCGGCGGAAGGGCGCAGACGCCGGGAATCATGTAGAGCGGGCGATGTTCGACGCGCGGAATGTCGATCACGTTCGCGATGAAGCCGATGTCGCAATAGGATGACGACATCCAGCGCGTGACCGTGCCGTCATGGCCCATCTGCAGTGAGATGCTGACTTGCGGAAAGCGCTCCTTGAAGCGCCGGATGCAGCGCGGAATGAAGCCCAGCGCCATCACCGGCATCGCCGCGATGCGCAGGCGCCCCGTCCCGAAGATGCGGATGTCGCGCGCGGCGTAGGAGAGGGTCTCCAGCCCGATATAGCTGCGTTCGACCTCGCGATAGAAGGCCAGCCCCTCCTGCGTCGGCCGAATCCGCCCCGCTTTCCGCTCGAACAGCTTGAGGTCGATCTCGGCCTCCAGCTCAGCGATCAGCCGGCTGATGCTGGGCTGGGAGGTTCGCAGCTCCTGCGCCGCCGCCGTCATCGAGCCGCGCAAGATGATGGTCCGGAACGCGTCCACCTGTCGCAGATTCATCGGCAAGCTCATATCACTGGTGAATAGAAGAGCCAAAAACTGAGATTTGACCAGATAGATGGCCAAGACAATACTTTTGGCCATGTCAACGCGCCCGAGCATCGCCGTGACGTCCCGCCTCATCGGCATGGCCTGCCTGCGCTGCGCCGAGCCCTGGCCGGTCGCGGAGTACGAGGCGGGTTGCCCGCGCTGCGCCGCCGAGGGACATGCGTCCAATCTGCGGCTGACCTATTTGCCCGGCGAGCGCGGCGTCTCGCTGCCCTATCCCGAGGCCCACTCCCTGGGTGAAGGCGGCACGCCGCTGGTCGAGCTGCCTGAGCTGGCGAGCGAGCTGAAGCTCGGCAAGCTGTCCGCCAAGCTCGAATGGTGCAATCCGACGGGCTCGCACAAGGACCGGATGAGCGCGCAGCTGATCGCGCGGGCTCTCGATCGCGGCGCCGCACGCGTCGTGGCGGCGTCGAGCGGCAATGGCGGCCTCTCGGTGGCGGCGTACGCCGCCCGTGCCGGGCTCTCCGCGGAGATCGCGACCACCGAAGCGCTGCCGCGGGTCTACCGCCGGGCGATCACCGCATATGGTGCGACGCTGATGGGCTTTGCCGACAGCATGGCCCGCTGGAAGCATCTCGCGAAGCGCGTCGGCGAGGGAGCCTTCGCGGCGACGAACTACAAGGTGCCGGCCATCGGCACCAACCCCTTCGGTATCGAAGGCTACAAGACGATCGCGGCCGAGCTGGCAGCGGGGACGATGCCCGATCTCGTCGTTATGCCCTGTTCGCGCGGGGATCTTCTGTCCGGCATCCGCCTCGGCTTCGAGGAGGTCGGCGCGGGTGTGCCGATGCTGGTCGCGGCCGAGCCCTTCGCGCGGCTGGAGCGGGTGCTCGCCGGCGCCGATTATCGCGAGCCGTTTGCCGGCGACACCGCCCAGGCTTCGATCGCCGGCAGCACGGTGACATGGCAGGCGGTCGAGGCGCTGCGTGCCAGTGCCGGCCGCGCCGTTTCGGTCGATGATGGGGCAGCGCGGGCGGCGCAACGCCGCCTCGCGGCCTGCGGGCTCCATGCCGAGCTGTCCGCTGCCTCCGCATTGGCTGCGCTCGCCATACTCGCCGCAGGCGGTGGGCTCGCGGGCCGCCACGCCGTGATCGTGCTCACGGGTTCGGGATCGCGCGATCCCGGCGACAGCGACATGGCTGCGAGACCCCAGGATGAAGCTGCCTCGGACGGGGCGCTCGCACAGCCGGCAACGACCGGCGTTTCACCACAGAGAACCGATCCATCGGTCCAACAGAGGGAAAACGGATGACCACGCTCGTCTCGCACCTATCGGCGCTCTCGGCTTTCGCCGCCACCGCCTTCACGCTCTCGCTCGGGGCCCAGGCCCAGAGTCTGCCTCCACTACCGGAAGCGATCAAATCCGCAGGCGTCCTCAAGGCCGGGGTGCGCTGCGACCAGCCGCCCTATGGCTACAAGGACGAAACCGGCAAGTTCGCCGGCGTCGAGACCGAGATGGCGATCCAGATCGCCGCCTGGGCCTTTGGCTCGCCGGACAAGATCGAGCTGACCTGCGTGACGGCCGAGAACCGCATCCCGCAGCTGGCCGGCAAGAAGGTCGACATCCTGATCGCCACGCTCGGCGTCACGCCCGAACGCGCCCGCGTGATCGACTTCTCCAAGCCCGACAAGTGGATCCCGGCCGATATCCGGCCCTTCTACGTCGACGCCTTCACCAAGCCGAAGCCCAACGCGCGCTGAGCGCAGGCAAGCGCCGGGAGCGGTTCGCGCTCCCGGCCCCCGGCAGCCTGGCAGCGAGAGGAGCGCGTGCCATGGAGTTCGACTTCGCCTATCTCACTGCGCAATGGCCGGCGCTGATGCGCGGCCTGTGGCTGACGGTGCAGGTCAGCGCGCTCTCGATCGTGCTCTCGATCCTGGTCGGCGTGTTCGGCGCGGCGGCGCGCGTGCTGCAGGTGCCGGTGCTCGACAAGCTCGTCGTCGGCTATGTCGAGTTCATCCGCAACACGCCGCTGCTGGCCCAGCTCTTCTTCATCTTCTACGGCCTGCCGGGCCTGGGGCTCAGACTCTCGCTGTTCTGGTCGGGCGTGCTCTGCCTCACCATCTGGGCCGGCGCCTACCAGATCGAGAATATCCGCGGCGGGCTCGAGACGGTAGGCAAGGGCCTGCGGGAAGCCGCCTTCTCGCTGGGCCTGTCGCCCTGGCGCTATTTCCGCCTGGTAGCTGCGCCGATGGCGATCCGCGTCGGTTTGCCGTCGATGCTGAACACCTCGATCTCGCTCCTGAAGAACTCCTCTTATCTGCAGGCGATCGGCCTGGCCGAGCTGACCTATGTCGCGATCGACCGGATCTCGATGGATTTCCGCACCATCGAGATGTTCTCCGCGATCTGCGTGATCTACCTCCTGCTGGTCCTCGCCCTCTCATTCCTCGCGAGCCGGCTGGAATACCGGCTCAACGCGCCGTTCAGGCATTGAGGGGGCGCAGATGGAGCTGCTGATCCGCAATTTTCCCTTCATCCTGCAAGGCCTCGCCATGACGCTGGGCCTGGCGCTGGCGACGCTGTTCTTCGCGACGATCATCTCCTTCGTGCTCGGCACGCTGGCGACGCTGCGCTTCGGCTGGCTGCGCGTGCTGGTGAAGATCTATGTCGAGCTCTTCCGCGACATTCCGCTGATCGTGAACATCTTCTTCGTGTTCTTCGTCGCGCCGCTCTTCGGGCTGGAGCTGTCGCCCTTCGCGGCCGTGACGGTGGGGCTTTCGGTCTGGGGCAGCGCCAACGGCATCGAGATCGTCCGCGGCGGCTTCAATGCGGTGCCGAGGCATCAATGGCAGAGCGCCGCCGCGCTCGGGCTGAAGACCTGGGAAATCTATCTCTTCATCACCGGCCCGCAGGCCCTGCGCGCGATCCTGCCGCCCTTCGTCGGGCTCTTGACGCTGCTCGTGCAGGCGACGTCGCTCGGCGCGCTCGTCGGGGTCAACGAGTTCTTCAAGGTCGGGCAGATCATCGTCGAGCGCACGACGATGATGGAGGGCTGGAATCCGGCCTTCACCGTCTATGCCGCGGTCCTGCTCACCTATTTCGTCATCTGCTCGACGCTGACCTGGTTCGGCCGCTGGCTGGAGCGCCGGCTGAAGCGCGACCGCCCGCAAGCCCGTCCGGAGGCCATCGCCTCGGCCGCGCCGGCAGCGCAACTGCCCTGATCTTCGCAAACTCACCTGGATACTGGGGAAGCCGTCATGGAATCGAAAGTCAGCCGCCGCCTGACCGAGAAGGTCGCCGAGGAGGTCTGCGAACACATCTACGCGCCGCGGCTCGCGCGGGATTTCCGCACCGTCTTCGGCTATATGAGCGACCTCAACCAGGCCCATGTGCTGATGCTCGCGCGCTGCGGGCTGATCTCCCCGCAGGCTGCGAAAACGCTTGCCGCCGGGCTCCTGCGCATGGAGACGGACGGGCCCGAGGTCGTCGAACTCGACCCGCAACGCGAGGATTCCTACTTCAATTTCGAGGCGCATCTGATCAAGCTGATCGGGACCGAGGCCGGCGGGCGGATGCATATTGCCCGCAGCCGCAATGACCTGACCTCGGGAATCGACCGGCTGCGCGCCCGCGACCTGCTGCTCGACGCGAGCCAGGCTCTGCTCTCGGTCGAGGAGCACGCGCTCGACGGAGCCTTCCGCTTCCGGGAGGTGGTGATGCCGGGCTACACCCATCTCCAGCCGGCGCAGCCCATCACCTACGGCTTCTATCTCGCCGGCGTCGCGCAGTCGCTCGAACGCGACCATGGCCGCCTGACGGATGCCTGGGCGCGCACCAATATCAGTCCGCTCGGAGCAGGCGCGCTTGCCGGCACGACCTTCGCGATCGACCGGGAGGCGGTCGCGCGTTCGCTCGGCTTCCAGGGGCTGGTGGAAAATGCCCTCGATGCCGTCGCGACACGGGATTTCGGGCTCGAGATCCTGTCGGCGCTCACCCAGATCGCATTGGGGTGGAGCCGCGTGGCGCAGGACTACCATGTGATGGTCTCGCACGAATTCCAGACGATCGAGTTCCCGGACCGGGTGACCGGCACGTCGAGCATCATGCCGCAGAAGAAGAACCCGGTGGTGCTCGAACATCTCAAGGGCAAGGCCGGCCATCTGCTCGGTCTTTACGTCGCCTCCGCAACGGCGGTGAAGGGCACGCATTTCACCAACACCATCGACGGCAATCGCGAGGGGATGCGCGGGGTCTGGGAGGCGGGCGAGGAGACGCTGCGCTGCCTCTCGCTCTTCGATCTGATCATCGCCACGGCCCGGCCGAACGCGGCCTTGATGAAGCGCCGCGTCACCGAGGATTTCGCCTCCGCGACCGATCTTGCCGACCTGATGGTGCGGGAGGCCGATCTCTCGTTCCGCGAGGCGCATCACGTCGTTGGCGGGGTCGTCCGCGCGGCGATGGATGCCGGCCTCGCCGCCGACGGCATTACCACCGGGATGGTCGATGCGGCAGCGCAGGATCAGCTTGGCCGGTCGCTCGGCCTGCCGGCGGATCGCGTCCGCGAGAGCCTCGACCCGGCGGCCAGCGTCGCTGCGCGCCTCGTTCCCGGCGGGCCGGCCCCGGATGCGGTCGCGCAGGCGGTGGAGGCGGCGCAGGCGCGGCTCGAAAATCGCCGTGGCGTTCTGGCACGCAAGCGCGGGGATCTGCAGGGCGCGCGCGAGGAGCTGAAACGGGCCATGCGGGAGCTCGCCGCATGAGCGCCCGGCCGCTGATCAGCTTGCGCGGCATCGGCAAGCGCTTCGGTGCGCATCGGGCGCTCAGCGGCATCGATCTCGATGTCGAGGCGGGTAGCGTCGTGGTCCTGATCGGGCCGAGCGGCTCCGGCAAGAGCACGCTGATCCGCTGCATCAACGGCCTCGTCCGGCCCGACGAAGGCACGCTCCACATCGCCGGAAAACCGGTCGATATCCACCACGAGAGCGCCTGGCAGCAGATGCGGACCGAGGTCGGCATGGTCTTCCAGGACTACGCGCTGTTCCCGCATCTGAGCGTGCTGCGCAACATGACGATCACGCCGGAGCGCCGCCGCGGCGTGCCGCGCGCCAAGGCCGAGGAGGAGGCGCGGGCGCTGCTGGCGCGCGTCGGGCTTGCCCACAAGGCGCTGGATTATCCGTCCGCCCTGTCCGGCGGGCAGCAGCAGCGCGTCGCCATCGTCCGCGCGCTCGCCATGCGGCCGAAGGCCATCCTCTTCGATGAGCCCACATCCGCACTGGATCCTGAGACGATCGGCAGCGTCCTCGACGTGATGAAGGATCTTGCCCGGGAGGGCACGACCATGGTCGTCGTCACGCACGAGATGGGCTTTGCCCGCGAGGTTGCCGATCGCGTGGTGTTCATGGCGGAGGGGCAGATCGTCGAGGAGGGGCCGCCGGATGCCTTCTTCGGCGCGCCACGGCACGAGCGCACCCGCACTTTCCTGTCCAACATCAGATCCTTCGGAGAGGCCGCCCATGGCTGAGCCGACCGGCGTTCTCGCGCCGAACTTCACAACCGATCCGTACTGGTGGGACGCGGCCCCGCCCGAGACCGCACGTGACCCGCTGCCGGAGGAGACCGATATCCTTGTCGTCGGCTCAGGCTATTGCGGCCTCTCGGCTGCGGCCGAACTGGCTCGCAATGGTGTCGACGTCACGGTCGTCGACGCGGAGGAACTCGGCGCCGGCGCCTCGACGCGCTCCGGCGGCATGGTCTCGAGCGGCCAGAAGCTCGTCATCGGCGGCGCGATCAAGGGCGTCGATGCCGCGCGCATGGAACGGCTTCTGGAGGATTCGCTGTCATCCTACGAGCACCTCAAGAGCCTGATCCGCGAGAAGGAGCTCGATGCCGATCTCGGCGTCTTCGGCCGCTATTTCGGCGCCCATGTGCCTGGTCATTACGACCGGCTGCGCCGCCATGGCGAATTGCTGGCGAAGCACACCGGCGTCACCGTCCACGAGATTCCGAAATCGCGGCAGCACGAGATCACGAAGACGGATTTCTACCATGGCGGCATCGTCATCGACGATTATGGCGGCCTCCATCCGGCGAAGTATCACCGGGCCCTGCGCCGCCTCGCGCAGGCCAATGGCGCAAAGCTGCGTTCACATGCCCCGGTCCTCAAGGTCGGCCCGCTGGCGAACGGCTTCCACGAGGTCGAGACCGGTCGCGGCATGGTTCGCGCGCGCCATGTCTTCTTCGGCACCAACGGCTACAGCGACAAGGCGAGCGGCTTCCTGCACAAGCGGATCGTCGGCGTGCGCAGCTACCAGATCGCGACCGAGCCGCTGCCGCCGGAGCTGATGGCCGAGATCAATCCCGGCCGGCGCATGGTCACCGATTCCAAGCGCGAGCTGATCTATACCCGCCCGTCTCCGGACGGCACGCGCATCCTGTTCGGCAGCCGGCCCGGCATGCTCAACGTGCCGGAACGGGAGGCGGCGCCGCGGCTTCATGCCATGATGCTGAAGGTCTGGCCGCAGCTTGCGGGCTACAAGGTCACGCATTGCTGGAGCGGCAAGGTCGGCATGACCGCCGACAAGATCGCGCATATGGGCAAGCTTGGCGGCATCGACTTCGCCGTCGGCTGCAATGGCAACGGTGTCGCGCTGATGACCTATCTCGGCCACCAATCGGCGCTGAAGCTGCTCGGGAAGCAGAACCGCAGGAGCGCCTTCGACGACCCTGCCTTCCCCGAAATTCCGGTGACGCTCTACGATGGCCGCCCCTGGTTCCTGCCCATCGTCAGCGGCTGGTACCATCTGCAGGACGCGATCGATCGCCGACTGGCGCGATTCTGAAGGAAATGGCAGCGGCAAAAAACCGCGGAGTTGCTCGCGGCAGCCTCACCCCGCAGCAGAGCGCGCCGCGGTCACCGCAGATAGTGGATATGCGGTCTGTGATGGTGAGGAGACGCCTCGACGCGCGCCTCGACTGAAAAGACCTCCCGCAGGAGCGTCTCGCTGATCACCGCGTCCGGCGGTCCGGACGCCACGATCCGGCCTTGCTGCATGACGATCACCCGGTCGCAGAACATGGCGGCGTGGTTGAGGTCGTGCAGGGCGACCACGCTGGTGATCGGCAGGCTCGCGACGAGCTTCAGCACGCCGATCTGGTGCTGGATGTCGAGATGGTTGGTCGGCTCGTCGAGGATCAGCTCGGTCGGCGTCTGTGCGAGCGCCCTGGCGATATGCGTGCGCTGCTTCTCGCCGCCCGACAGGCTCTGCCAGCGCTCGTTGCGCCGGTCCTGCATGCCGGCGCGCTGGAGCGCCTCGTCCACGGCACGGTCGTCCGCATGGGTCCAGCGGGACATCCAGGAGCGATGCGGAAATCGTCCGAGCCGGACGACATCGACGACGCGGAGATTGGCGCTGGTGGTCGCATGCTGCTCGACGAAGGCGACGCGACGCGCCACCGTCCGGGCACCCAGCGATGCGAGATCGCTTCCATCCAGCAGCACGCGGCCCGATTGCGGCCGCTTCAGACCGGTCAAAAGGCGCAGGAGCGAGGTCTTGCCGGAGCCGTTGGGGCCGAGCAATCCCAGCATCCGTCCAGGCTCGGCGGCAAAGGAGACGCCGTCGACGATCGTCCTGCTTCCGATCCGCCAGACCAGGTTCTCTGCCGTGATGCTCATGAGGCACGCTGCAGCCGGTAGAGGATGATCGAGAAGAACGGCACGCCGACGAGAGCGGTGACGACGCCGATCGGGAGCACCTGTTGCGGGATCAGGGCACGCGAAGCGACATCCGCCAAGACCATGAAAACCGCGCCGATCAGCACGCAGGCCGGCAGGAGCCGGACATGGAGGGGGCCGATCAGGGCCCGGGCGGTATGGGGCACGATCAAGCCGACAAAGCCGATCGAGCCGACCATGCTGACAATGGTCGCGGTCATCATGGCAGTGAGGGCGAAGAGGACGATCCGGGCCCGGCCGACATTGACGCCGAGGGAGGCGGCCGTCTCGTCGCCGAAGGCGAAGGTGTCGAGCGTCCGCGCATAGCAGAGGCAGGCGACGAGCCCGAGGCTGACGACCACCGAAACCAGCATGAACTCCGGCCAGCGCACGCCGCCGAAGCTGCCGAGAAGCCAGAACATGACGTCGCGGGCCTGCTGGGCGTTGCCGGAGGTGGTGACGATATAGGAGGTCGCGGCATTGAAGAGTTGCGAAGCCGCTACGCCCGCCAGGATGGTGCGGTCGGCGCCGCCGCGCGTGCCGTTTGAGAGCAGGGCGACGAAGCAGAAGGCGGCGAAGGCGCCGAGGAACGCGCCGCCGGACAGCGAGAGAACGCCGCCGCCCAGACCCAGGATGATGATGGCAACCGCGCCGGTCGATGCGCCCGCCGAGATGCCGAGCACATAGGGTTCCGCGAGCGGGTTGCGCAGCAGCGACTGCATGATCGCGCCGGAGAGCGCGAGGCCTGCGCCGCAGAACGCCGCGACGAGCGCGCGGCTCAGCCGGTAGTCCCAGATCACGGTCTCGAAGACCCGGTCGATCTCGACCGACGACCAGCCCAGCCGGTTGGTGACGGCGGCGAGCGTCGTGCCGAGCGGGATCGGCAGGTCGCCGATGCCGACGCTGAGACCGATGGCGAGCCCGATCGCCGCCAGCGATCCCAGCAGCAGGCCGGCCAGGGCCGCCTTGCCCTGAAGGGCGCCGTATTCCCCGTTCACTTCAGCAGGCCGAGCGCTTTCAACTGCTGCGCCATCTGTTCGGCGCCGTAGATCGTCCGGACGGTCGGGTTCATCGCTTGGCCATCCATGACCACGATGGCCTTGTTCCTGACGGCCGCAAGCTGGCTGACGGCCGGGTCCGTGGTCAGGAACTTGATTTTGGCCTCCGGCTTGTCGAGCTCCCAGCGGTTGCGGTCGAGGTTGGCGACGACGATGACGTCGGGCTTGGCCGCGATGATGCCTTCCCACCCAAGCGTCGGCCATTCGGCCTCGGTCTGGATGGCGTTGCGGCCGCCGAGCAGGTCGGCGATGAAGCCCGAGGCGCCGTTCTTGCCGCCGAGATAGGCGTCGGCAGATGGGGAGGGGCTGGAGAACCAGAAGACGTAGGAGAGTTTCTGGTCGCCCGGCGTCACGCTGGCGCGCAGCGCCGCCTCACGCGTCTTGAAATCGGCGATCAGGGCCTGGCCGCGATCGGCGACGTCGAAGATCCGCGAGAGCTCGTCGATCTCCTGATAGAGCGCATCCGTGCTCCAGAGCTGGGCGCGGCTGCCATAGGCGTCCTTGCTGCCCTTCGTATCGAGACAGGTGCTGGGGGACAGATAGCTGGGAATGCCGACACGCTCGAAATCCTCGCGCTTGGCAACCTTGCTGCTCGGACCGAGCAGCGTGGGAAGGGCGGCTGCGACGAAATCCGGCCTCTCGGCGAGCATGCTCTCGAAGGTCGGGAATTCCACGGTCAGGAGCTTCACCCTGGCATTGGCTTCGGCAAGCTGCGGCAGGACCTTGCTTGGCCAGAAGGCCGTGCCCACCATCCTGTCCTGGAGCCCAAGCAGCAGCATGATCTCGGCGCTGTTCTGGCCGAGACCGATGGCCCGCTGCGGAGCCTTCTGGAAGGTGATCTTCACGCCGCAATTGTCGAGCGTCAGGGGGTAGCTGTTCGGAGCTGCCGCAACCGGGGTCGCAATGCCGCCGGCGACGCAAAGCCCGGCCGCGATCAAAAGCGATTTGAAGCTGCCCACGCGTCATGTCCAAGGAAAGTTGTCTGTGGGGCGACCTCTTAACGGCCCTGCGAGGAAAGGGCTAGCCGAGGCCAAAACATTATAAATATTCTAAGTTACGGCGACGATTTACTTTCCGGCGGCGTGAACAGTGCTTCCCTGCGAAGCTTCGCAAGGTCCACGCGACGATGCCATGTCCATCGTCCGGGCGCCCCCGCTCAAAGCTTCGAGCAGAGCCGGTAGGCCTCGTAGATCGATGAATAGATGTCCCGGCTCGACACCGCGTCGCCGATGCGATGCAGAAGGAAGCTGCCGGCCGGAGGCGCTTCAGCCTCCGCGTCGCCGACCATGAATGCGGTATCGGTGACGCCGTCATTGGCCGAGAGCGCTCTCAGCGCGTGATAGATCTCGGCGGCGGGCAATGTGCCGTGCTCGACGACGATCTGGCTTGCTTCGATCCGGCTTTGCGCACCGGTCAGCTCATGGCGGAAGCTGGCCTGAAGGGCGTTGCCCCGGCGTTCGACCTTCTCCAGCCCGATCTCGGTGAAGGAGCGGATGCCAAGCTCCGCAAAGCGCTTCCTGAAGCCGGATCTGTCGATATAGGACATCTCGACGGCAAGCGCGTCGTCCGGCGTGGCGATCGAGACCGTCTTGCCCTGCTGGGCGAGATGCAGGGCGCAGGACGCCGCCGCTTGCCGCCCGGTTCCATCATAGACGAGCACATCGTCCTTGCCCGGCACGGTTCCGGTCAGCACATCCCAGACGGTGTCGCAGAGCTCGGCGCCCTCCAGCCAGTCGGTGTCGGGAACGCCGCCCGTGGCGATGATGACGAGGTCGGGCTCCTCGGCGCGCACCGCGTCGGCCTCGACATAGCAGTTCGTGCGGATATCGACGCCGAGACGTTCCAATTCGCCGATCCGCCAGTCGACGATGCCGATCAGGTCGCGCCGTTCGACCGCGGCCGTTGCCACGAGCAGCTGGCCGCCGAGCCTGGGCGCCGCCTCGAACAGGATGACGGAATGGCCGCGCTCGGCACAGACGCGGGCGGCTTCGAGGCCTGCGGGGCCGCCACCGACGACGATGGCTTTCAGCCGCCGCGAAGCCGGCTTCACCTCGTGACCGAGCACGGTTTCGCGCCCGCTGGCGGGGTTATGGATGCAGTTGACCTTCTTGTAGAGGCAGTAGGAGGCCCCGACACAGGGCCTGATCCGCTCCTCATCGCCCCGGATGAGCTTGTTGACGATATGCGGGTCGGCAATGTGGGCGCGCGTCATGCCGATCAGGTCGACGATGCCCTCGCGGATCGTATGGCGGGCCGTTGCGATATCGCGAATGCCGCCGGCATGGATCAGCGGCAGCTTCGTCTCGCGGCGGAATTGCGCCACCTTGTCGAGATAGGGCGCGCTGCGCTGGAACAGGCCGGGCATGTTGTCTTCCGCCAGCGCCAGATCGGTGTCCATGCGGCCGTAGATGCAGTTGAAGTAATCGATGTGCCCCTCGCGCTCGAAGATGCGGGCGAGCTGCAAGCAATCCTCGAACCCCGATCCATCGGCGACGCCTTCGTCGATCACAAAGCGGATGCCGACCACGGCGTCGTCACCGACGCGCTTGCGAATGGCCTCATGGACCATCAGGCCGAAGCGGGCGCGGTTCTCGGGCGAGCCGCCGAAGCGATCCCTGCGTTTGTTGGTGAGCGGCGACAGGAACTGGCCGATGAGATGGCCTCCCGTCACGGTCTCGACGCCGTCGAGACCGCCCTCCATGCAACGCAGCGCCGCATCGGCGTAATCCCGGATGATCCGCGCGATATCCGCCTCATCCATTTCCTTGGGAAAGTTGCGGTTGCGCGTCTCCCGCACGCGCGACGGCGCCAGCACCGGCAGCCAGTTCCAGCCATAGGAGGTGGCGCGGCGACCGAGATGCGAGACCTGGCACATCACCGCCGCGCCATGGCCATGGATGCGCGCCGATAATTGCGACAGATGCGGAATGATGCGGTCGCTGGAGAGATCGAGCTGGCCGCCGCCCCAGCTGGAGTCGGGGGAGGTCATCGCCGAGCCGCCGATCATCGTCATGGCGAGCCCGCCGCGGGCCTTCTCCTCATGGTAGCGCTGATAGCGCTCCAGCGGCAGCCCGCCATCGTCGAGCATGGAGGCGTGGCTGGTGCTGACGATGCGATTCCGGAAACGCAGTTTCTTGATCGCGAACGCCTCGAGAAGCGGGTCGAGGCTTGCACCGGGCGCGGGAGCGGCGGTTAGCTGTGCTGCACTCACCGAATTGTCCTCGCCAAAGCCAAAGCCTATACGCATGCGTGATGGTAGCTGCGAAGCTGCGCAGCCGCTGTCATATGGCTGATCCCCCTGCGATCCTGCGGCAGATGCCGGAAGCGGAGTAGATTGAAAAAAGCTTGGCGAGGGATACGCTGAGAGTATGGCTCTTCTTCCTCGCCTGGTTCCGTCGGCGCGCGGGCTGCTGATCTTCGAGGCCGCGGCACGCACCGGCAGCTTCACGGCGACGGCGGTCGAGTTCAATGTCACCCAGCCCTCGATCAGCCGCAGTGTCGCCGAGCTGGAGGCGGCCATCGGGGTCAAGCTCTTCGAACGCCGCGCGCGTGGGATCGAGCTGACCATCGATGGGCGCGCGCTCCATGACGTCCTCGGTGAGGCCGTCACCCGTATTGCCGAGACCATCGAGGCGATCCAGCGTCGCAAGAGTTCGACGAAGCCTGTCGTCACGCTTTCGATGTCGAGCTCTTTCGTGGCCCATTGGCTGCTGCCGCGTCTCGGCGAGTTCAATGCGGCATTCCCGCAGGTCGATATCCGCTTCGATCTGGTTCCGGGCGTCCTGCGCGGCATCCCGGACAATGTCGATCTCGCCACGCGCATCGTCGCCGACGACGATGAAAGCTTTCATCGCTGGTTCTTCGCGCCCGAGATCATTTTCCCGGTGTGCAGCCCGGCCTATCTCAGCGCCCGCGGCCCGCTCGACCATAAGGGCGATGGGGCCGGACATGTGTTCCTGTGGCTGACGGACCATGCGACCCCCAAATGGGCCAAGGAATGGGGCAACGTCGCCCATCGCGGCACGTCCCGCGGCGTCTGGCACGAATTCACGGATTACTCCGTCATTCTCCAGGCCGCTCTCAACGGCGAGGGCATCGCGCTCGGCTGGGTCAGCGTCATCGCGAGCATGCTGTTGAAGGGCATGCTGGTGCCCGCCTCGGATCTCGTCATCCGCACCGGCCAGCACCATAGCCTGGTCGCGCCCCGGTCCAGGCCCCTGAGCCCCGTCGTCGTCGAGATCGCTCTCTGGCTCCAGGCCGGGATCGCGAAAGAGCTCGATGCGCTTGCCGGCATGGATGGCCTGTCCATCGAGAGTTGATCGTAGGAGCCGGCGGCGGACCGGTTTCGCTTCAGAAAAGCAGGGCGTCGAGGTGGTCGGGAGCGGCTTGTGCCGGCAAGAGGCGCGGCAGCGCTGCAGGCCTCCTGCCGAGGATTGCAGGCCATGTGAGGTGCGTGAACGGACGCCGGCGCCAGCACGCTCAGGTTGCGATGTTAAGCATCCATTAACCAAGCTGGCCCAATACTCCTATTGTATCGACTTGCCTAAATTCCTGACAATGGATGTTTTCATTATGGCAAGAACACATTTCGTTCCGGCAGTACTGATAGCTTCCCTTGTGTCAAGTGCCTCGAATGCGGCCACGGCTACGGGCAATTTCCAGGTTCAGATCAATATCCAGGCTACCTGCATTGTTGTCAGTGCCTCGGATCTTAACTTCGGCAACGCCGGCGTCCTTTCGGCGAATGTCGATTCGACGAGTACTATCAGCGTCCAGTGCACGGCCACGACGCCTTATTCCATCGGGCTCAACCAGGGCGTGAATGGTGGCTCCGTCACGACGCGCCAAATGGCGGGGACCGGCGGCCTGATCAATTACGCGCTTTTCCGTGACGCCGGCCGAACCCAGAACTGGGGATCGACCATCGCGACGGATACCGTTGCCGGGATCGGGAGCGGCGCGGCGCAGAACTATACCGTCTACGGCCGGGTTCCGCCCCAAACCACCCCCGCGCCGGCGCTCTACACCGACACCATCACGGTGACGGTGACCTACTGACCGGCGCAATCGCGCTCGCCTGCTGCCGACCATCGACCAGGCCTAACCGAAGGAGGCGTGACGGAGCTGCATGCGCAGCGCCGATCCCTGCCGCTGTGCCGGAACAGAAGGAAACCCGTATGAAGAGCGCGGTCATCGGAATTGGTTTTGCAAGCCTCATCGCCGGAGTGGCGGATGCGGCTTCCCTGCAGGTCGCCCCCGTGCTGCTGGACCTCCCGGCGCCCGGAAACACGGCGACGATCACCCTGCGCAACACGGATGTCGAACCGATCACCGCCCAGATCCGCGTCTTTCGCTGGATCCAGCGCGACGGAGCCGAACGGCTTGAGCCCGTGGACGACGTTGTGGCCAGCCCGCCGGTCGTCCAGCTGCGCTCCCGTCAGGATTACACGGTCCGGATCGTCCGGGTGACGGGGCAACCCGTCGCGCGAGAGGAGGCGTATCGGCTGGTCATCGACGAATTGCCCAAGCCGAACCGCGCACCCGGAACCGTGGCTCTGGTCATGCGCCATGTGGTGCCCGTCTTCTTCAGCCGGAAATCCGCTTCGCCCGCCTCGGTCGCCTGGTCGATCAGCCGCCATGACAAGGGCTTGACCCTGAGCGCGGTGAACAGCGGAGAAAGGCGCGCACGCTTCGCCGCGATCACGATCCGCGACGCCTCCGGAAAGGTGGTGTCCGAGACGAAGGGGCTTCTCGGCTATTCGCTCGGCGGTTCGTCGATGCAATGGGTCCTTCCCTCGTCGCCGTCAGCGAGGTCGGGCGCGCGGTTCACGATTTCCGGCATGACCGACATTGGCTCGTTCAATGCGCCGCTGCCGGTGTCCGCCAGCCGCTAGGTTCGCAGCCATGGCGATGCTGGTGCTTGGATCGGCGTGCTGGGCTGCGAAACCCGCTCGAGGCGAGGACGGAGCCGGCCGCGAGCTGCATCTCGATGTTCTTCTCGACGGCCAGGCGATCGGCCTGATCGGCGCCTTTCGTCAAAATCCTCGCGGTGACATCCTGGCGCTTCGCAAGGAGCTGGAGGAGCTCGGCGTCAAGGTCCCCGGTGCCTTCAAGGCGGCGGACGAGGTCGCCCTGCTCGCCATTCCCGGCCTGACCTTCCGCTATGACGAGGCGGCGCAGCGGATCGACATCAGGCTGCCGCCGGAGGGGCGCCTGCCCAAGACCTACGACGCGCAACCGTCCAGCGCCACGCCCGCGCCGAAGCCCGAGCGCGGCAGCACCGGCGCCGTCCTCAACTACACGCTCTTCGGAACATCCGAGGACAAGCAATTGGGCAGCTTCTGGCGCTACCCCACGCTGTCCGCGACGCTCGACGCGCGGCTGTTCAGCCCCGTCGGCGTGGTCTCCCAGACCGGGATCCTGAGCGACCGGTCGCTTGCGGGGGGATCGACCGAAGCGCTCCGCCTGGAGACGAGCTGGACCTATTCCGATCCCGAGACCCTGCTGACCTATCGTGCCGGCGACCTGATCTCGAGCGGCTTGGCATGGACCCGCCCCGTCCGCCTGGGCGGCCTACAGTTCCAGCGGAATTTCGGGCTGCGTCCAGACCTGATCACGCTGCCGCTGCCCAGCGTCACGGGTTCCGCGGCGGTGCCGTCGACGGTCGACGTGTTCGTCAACGGCGCGAAGGCCATTTCACAGGATGTCGGCAGCGGCCCGTTCCGCATCACCAACATCCCCATCCTCACCGGCAACGGCAATGCCAGCGTGGTCGTGCGCGACGCCTCGGGCCGGCAGAGCGAGTCGAGCCTGCCCTTCGTCGTGTCGAGCAATCTGCTCCGGCCGGGCCTGTTCGATTTTTCCGCCGAGCTTGGCCTGCCGCGCCTGCAATACGGCCTGCGGTCCAGCCTCTATGGCGACGATGTCGCGGGATCGGCAAGCGCGCGCTACGGCATCACCGACACCGTCACGGTGGTCGCGCACGGCGAGGGGACGCGCGGGCTCGGCATGGGCAGCGTCGGCGGCGTCTTCGGCCTCGGTCGCTACGGCGTGCTGACCGCGGCGGGCGCCGGCAGTTGGAACGATGGCCGCATTGGCGGCCAGTCCTATGTTTCGTTCGAGACGCAGCTTTGGGGGGTGTCCTTCATGGCCGCGTCCCAGAGGACCTTCGGAGCCTACAGGGATCTGGCCGCGGTCAGCGGCGTTCCGTTCCCGGGGCTGGGCGGCGGCGTCACCGACTATGTCGCGACGGCGGGCTCGCCGACGCTGAGCGGCGACAGATGGGAGCGGATGCTTCTGCCGCCGCGCGCGCTCGACAGGGTCTCGATCGGCGTGCCGGTGCCGCTGCTGGGCGGAGCGGTCAGCCTCGGCTTCGCCCATGTGAAGCCGGCGCTGGGGCGCGCCAACCGGATCGTGAATGCGAGCTATACGCGGCCGCTCTGGGGTGGCGGCTCATTCTACGCCACCTTCTACACCGATCTGGCGGATCGCAGTTCCGCTGGCGTTTTCGCCGGGCTGTCGTTTCCGTTCGGGAGCGACATCACCTCCTCGGCGGGCGCCAGCCGCACGGGCTCGACCTGGTCGCTCGCGGCCGACGTCAACAAGCCCATCGGCCAGGAGATCGGAAGCGTCGGCTGGCGCATCCGCGATGTCGAAGGGCCCTCCGGACAGATGCGGCGCGCGGCGTCCGTCGCCTATCGCGGCGCCGCCGGCCAGATCGAGGCCGGCGTGGCGCAGGGCGACGGAGGCTTCACCGGGACGATGCAGCTCGACGGCTCGGTGGCGATCGCGGGGGGCAGCGTCTTCGCCGGCAACCGGATCGACGATGCGTTCGCCGTGGCGAAGGTCGGCGTCCCCGGCGTCGACGTGCTGTTCGAGAACCGGGTGGTCGCTCGCACCGACGCATCCGGCAGCGCGCTCATCCCGACGCTGCGATCCTATCAGGCCAACAGGATTTCGATCGACCCCCGCGACCTGCCGGTCGATGCGTCCTCGGAGAGCACGGTCGAATTGCGCGCTCCGTCGGACCGGGCCGGCGTGATCGTCGATTTCGGCGTCAGGTCGATGAGCAATGCGGCGATCGTCATCCTTCAGGACGCGGCGGGGCGCCCCTTGCGCGTTGGGGCGACGGGCGCGCTTCAGCCCGGTCTCAGGGGGACGAGTGCCGCCGCGCCGGAATTCACGGTCGGCTATGACGGCCGGGCCTTCATCGAGAACCTGTCGGCGGATAACGAGGTGGTCGTGCGGCTCGAGGCGGGATCCTGCCATGCGCGGTTTCCCTTCGCGCCCCGGGACAAGGCGCAAGTCTCGATCGGACCGGTCCGATGCCAATAGCGCGCGGTTTGCTGCGACTGTGCTTCTGGACCATGCTCGCGGCGGCAGGGATGCTGCCGGCGGCCCGGCCGGCGAGCGCCCAATCCTGCTCCTTGAGCATCACGCCCCTGGCCTTTGGCGATGTCGACGTCACGGCCAATGCACAGGTGAACGGAACCGCCACGGCCACGGTCTCCTGCTCGGGTACAATCTTGCCGGTGGGAGTCTGCATAGAGCTGGGGCCCGGCAGCGGCGGCGGCACGAATGCGGCGAATCGCACCCTCGTCAACGGCGCCAATCAGCTCCGTTACGGCCTGTTTTCCGATGCGGCGGCGAGTGTCCCCTGGGGATCGGGGGCGTGGGCGGCAGGAGGCGCATCGCCTGTCGGCTTCAATCTGTCCATGCCCGGCGGCACCGGCAGCCGCAGCGTCACGATCTATGGCCGCGTCTATAGCGGCCAGGCCACGGCTGCGCCGGTGCCTTACAGCAGCAGTTTTTCCGGCGCCGACGCGCAGATCCGCTATGGGCTCCTCTCCTTCTTGCTCGGATGCAATCTGCTGACGGTCACCCAGTCTGGGAGCTTCAACGTCACGGCGAACGTGCCGCCGACCTGCAGGGTCACGACCAGCGACCTGAATTTCGGGCCGGTCGGCGTCCTGACCGCGCCCCATGATGCCTTCACCAGCCTGGCGCCGACCTGCACGAACGGAACCGCCTATCAGATCGGACTCGATGGCGGCCTGTCGGGCGCCACCAATCCGACGCTGCGGCGCATGGTCAAGGGCGGCGAGGGGATCACCTATGGCCTCTACCGGGATACGGCGCGCACCCAGGCGTTCGGAAACATGCTCGGTGCCAATACCCTGGCGGGGCTGGGGTCGGGCCTGGCACAGACGACATTCGTCTATGGGCGCGTGCCGGCTCAGGCGACGCCGTCACCGGGCGCCTATGCCGATACGATCCAGGCGACGGTCACCTATTGAGCGCTCGCGACGGCGCCGAACGCCGCCGCCCTCCAGCGGGTCGGGCGCAATTCCTCCTCCATAATTGCGAATAAATCGCACTTGCAAGTACGGCGGACTTCAAGGTAGCAATGAATTGCTTCTGCAATTCATTGTCAATAAGGATGCCTCAATGCCCGCTGCTTCGCGTCGATCGATCCTGGCCGGTTTCATGGGCGCCGCCTTCGCCGCCGTGCTGGGCAACTCGCCGGCCGCCGCCCAGGGCAAGTTCAAGGCCGTCACCACCTTCACGGTGATCGCGGACATCGCGAAAAACGTCGCGGGCGACGCGGCGATCGTCGAGTCGATCACCAAGCCCGGTGCCGAAATCCACAACTACCAGCCGACGCCGGGCGACATCCAGCGCGCCCAGGGCGCACAGCTCATCCTCTGGAACGGCCTCGGGCTCGAGCTCTGGTTCGAGAAGTTCTTCCAGAATCTCAGGAACGTGCCGGGCGTCGTCGTCTCGCAGGGCGTCGCCCCGATGGGCATCGTCGAAGGCCCCTACAAGGGCAAGCCGAACCCGCATGCCTGGATGTCGCCCGCGGCCGCGCTGATCTATGTCGACAACATCCGCGACGCCTTCGCGAAGTACGACCCGCAGAATGCCGAGACCTACAAGGCCAATGCGGAAGCCTACAAGGCCAGGATCAAGGCCGCCATCGAGCCGATCAGGGCGGAACTCGCCGCCATTCCCGCCGAGAAGCGCTGGCTTGTCTCCAGCGAGGGCGCCTTCTCGTATCTGGCACGCGATTTCGGGCTGAAGGAGCTCTATCTCTGGCCGATCAACGCCGACCAGCAGGGCACGCCGCAGCAGGTCCGCAAGGTCATCGACGCGGTGCGGAAGAACAAGATCACGGTGGTCTTCTCCGAGAGCACGATTTCGCCGAAGCCGGCCCAGCAGGTCGCGCGGGAAACCGGGGCGACATATGGCGGCGTCCTCTATGTGGATTCGCTGAGCGAGAGCGACGGTCCGGTTCCGACCTATATCGACCTGCTCAAGGTCACCTCGGGCACCATCGCCAAGGGGCTGGCGCAGTGAACGCGCCTGTCGATGCCAAAGCCCTCCTCGCCGCGTCCGAGGCGGGGGGCGGCATTGCGGTGACCGGTGCGACGGTCACCTACCGCAATGGCCATACGGCGTTGCGGGATGCGAGCTTCCGGATCCCCACGGGCACGATCGCGGCTCTCGTCGGCGTCAACGGCTCCGGCAAGTCGACGTTGTTCAAGGCGATCATGGGCTTCGTGCGCCTCGCCACGGGCGATATCCGCGTGCTCGGGCTGACGGTCCGGCAGGCGCTGCGCCAGAACCTCATCGCCTATGTGCCGCAGGCCGAGGAGGTCGACTGGAACTTCCCGGTCCTGGTCGAGGATGTCGTGATGATGGGCCGCTACGGCCGCATGGGCCTGATGCGCATCCCGAAGGCCGCCGATCACACGGCCGTCGATGCCGCGCTCGCCCGCGTCGACATGGGCGCCTTTCGCAAACGCCAGATCGGGGAGCTCTCGGGCGGCCAGAAGAAGCGCGTCTTCCTGGCGCGGGCGCTCGCCCAGGACAGCCGGGTCATCCTGCTCGACGAGCCTTTCACCGGCGTCGACGTCAAGACCGAGGAGCGGATCATCGCGCTGCTGCGCGAATTGCGAGCGGAGGGCCGCGTCATGCTGGTCTCGACGCATAATCTCGGCTCCGTGCCGGAATTCTGCGATCGGACGATCCTGATCAAGGGAACGGTCCTGGCCCATGGCCCGACCGCGGACACCTTCACCCAGGAGAACCTGCAGAGGACCTTCGGCGGCGTGCTGCGCCATGTCGTGCTGAACGAGGCGCATGTCGGCGGGCAGGCGCCCGTCGGCGTCGTCACCGACGACGAGCGGCCATTGATCCTGCACGAGGGCAGGGCGGCCCGCCGGGAGGCCGGGATGCGCGAAGGAGGCGGGGAATGATCGCCGCTCTCCTCGAGCCTTTCTCATACGGCTATATGCGCAACGCCATGTGGGTCTCGGCCCTCGTCGGGGGCGTCTGCGCCTTCCTGTCCTGCTATCTGATGCTGAAGGGCTGGTCGCTGATCGGCGATGCGCTGTCGCATGCGATCGTGCCGGGCGTGGCCGGCGCCTACATGCTGGGCCTGCCCTTCTCGATCGGCGCCTTCTTCTCCGGCGGGCTCGCCGCCGGCGCGATGCTCTTCCTGAACCAGCGGACCAAGCTGAAGGAAGATGCCATCATCGGCCTGATCTTCTCGAGCTTCTTCGGGCTTGGCCTGTTCATGGTGTCGCTCTCGCCGACCTCGGTGAACATCCAGACCATCGTGCTCGGCAACATCCTCGCCATCACCCCCGCCGACACGATTCAGCTCGCGCTGATCGGCTTGGTCTCGCTCGGTGTCCTGCTCGTCAAATGGAAGGACCTCATGGTCACCTTCTTCGACGAGAGCCATGCGCGCTCGATCGGCCTCAACCCGACCGCTCTCAAGCTGATGTTCTTCACGCTGCTTTCGGCGTCCACGGTCGCGGCGTTGCAGACGGTGGGGGCCTTCCTCGTCATCTGCATGGTCGTCACGCCCGGCGCCACCGCCTATCTGCTGACGGATCGCTTCCCCCGGCTGCTGGCGATCGCGGTTGCGATCGGCACGCTGACCAGCTTCGCCGGTGCCTATGCCAGCTATCATCTCGACGGAGCCACCGGCGGCATCATCGTCGTGCTGCAGACGGCGATCTTCCTGCTCGCCTTCTTCCTCGCGCCCAAGCACGGCATGCTGGCCGCCCGTCGCCGCGCCGCCCGCACCCTGGAGGCCGCATGACGATCCTCGTCGAGACACTGCTCCAACCCTTCCGCTTCGACTTCATGGTCAATGCGCTGGTGATCGCGGTGGTCGTCGCCATACCGATGGCGCTGCTGTCCTGCTTCCTCGTGCTGAAGGGCTGGTCGCTGATGGGCGATGCGATCAGCCATGCCGTCTTTCCCGGCGTGGTCCTCGCCTACATCCTCGGCTTTCCCTATGCCGTCGGGGCTTTCGCCGCAGGGATGATCTGTGCCACCGCAACGGGCTTCCTGAAGGACAACAGCCGGATCAAGCAGGACACCGTGATGGGCGTGGTCTTCTCCGGCATGTTCGGGCTCGGTCTCGTCCTCTATGTGAAGATCCAGTCCGAGGTGCATCTCGACCATATTCTCTTCGGCGACATGCTCGGCGTCTCCGTGGCCGATATTGGCGGGGCCGCGCTGATCGCCCTGCTGACAGCGGGCGTGATCGGCATCAAATGGAAGGATTTCCTGCTGCACGCCTTCGATCCGGCGCAGGCGCGGGCGGTCGGCCTTCGGGTGAACCTGCTGCATTACGGCCTGCTCAGCCTGATTTCGCTGACGATCGTCGGCGCGCTGCAGGCCGTCGGCATCATCCTGGCCATCGCCATGTTGATCGCGCCGGGCGCCTTCGCTTTCCTGCTGACCCGCCGGTTCAGCACCATGCTGCTCGCGGCGGTCGTCATGGCCGTGATCGGCTCGTTCCTCGGGGTCTATCTCTCGTTCTTCATCGACAGTGCGCCGGCGCCGACCATCGTGCTCCTGCTGTCGCTCGCCTTCATCCTGGCGCTGGCCCATGCGAGCCGCAGGACGCCCGAAACCCGGCCGGATGGTGCCGCGCGTCCACTTCATTAGAACGGGCTGACTTTCAGCGGAACGACGCGGTCATCCCGGGCCGGCCGCGAGGCGATGGGCTGCCGCCTCGTCGCGGAGCCATTGCCGGAACGCGGCGATCGCCGGCCGCTGCGCCGACGCCTCCGGGCAGACCAGATAATACTGGTGCGGACCCCTGACCTGATCCGGGAAGGGCCGGACCAGACGGCCGGCATCGAGATAATCCCCGATCAGGACATTGGTCGCGAGCGCCACGCCCTGTCCCGAGGCGGCAGCCTGCAGGGCGAGAAAGGTATGCGAGAAGCGCGGCCCATGGCTCGCGTCGATCTGCGACATGCCCACCGCCGCGAGCCAGCGCGGCCAGGTGACGAAGTCGGGGATTCCCTCCGGGATCTCGTGCAGCAAGGTGTGATGGCTGAGATCCGCCGGCTCGCGCAGCGGCCGGGCCGGATCGCCGAGCAGGGAGGCGCTGCAGACGGGAAAGAAATTCTCCTCCATCAGGAGATCCGCCCGCAGGCCCGGATAGCCGCCGCGGCCGGAGCGGATCGCCACGTCCACGTTCTCGCGGGCGAAATCGGTCAGGCTCACCGAGATCTCGACCCGCACCTCCAGATGGGGCTGGCGCTCCTTCAGGGAGCCGAGCCGGGGAATCAGCCAGTTCAGGGCGAAGCTCGGCAAGGTGCTGACGGTCAGGACATTCGGCGTCTCCGGGCGCAAGGCCCGCGCCGTCGCTTCGTTGAGCTGGTCGAGCGCCTGCGAGACGGTCGCGGCATAGCGCTCGCCGATTTCGGTCAGGGCCACGCCCTTGCTCGGCAGCCGAATGAAGAGCGGGCGCCGCAGCCAGGTTTCGAGCGCCCTGACATGCTGGCCGACAGCACTGGCGGTGACAGCCAGCTCATCGCCCGCCTTCTCGAAATTGCGATGCCGGGCGGCAGCCTCGAAGGCGCGCAAGGAGGCCAATGGCGGAAGATGGCGGCGGCTCATGACAGGCCAAGCTCAACTTGGGCAATGCGAAGAACTTCGCATTTGCTTGACGCCGCGGCAAGGCGCAGATTCCCGGGCAATCAAGTCACCTGAGAGGCATGCCATGTTCGCAAGCCCAGCCACAGCCCAGCTTTCCCTTTCCCATCGCTCGCGCGGCGGCGCCCTGAAACTCCTGCTGCAGCTCGAGGCCTGGCTCGATGCGAGGGCGAGCGCGCGCGCTCTCTATGCGATGGACGAGCGCGGCCTGTCCGATCTCGCTCTGTCGCGCAGCGATGTCGAGCGCGTCAACGCCGACGCCCGCCGGCCGGCCGGAACGGCCTGAGGCGATCGGCGCGGAAAGAGGCCGGCAGTGAAGCGAGGCCGCACGCGGCGCTCGCCGCCGGTTGCGGCGTCGGCATCGCCGATAGCGCGGATGCGCGACGGCCACGGCCTCGTCTTCCGCAGCTTCCGGCCGGCGATACGGGTTCCGATCTTCCTGTTTCGCCAACGCGGACGGCCGACCGGCGAGCTGGTCGAGGCCTTCAGCGCCGCCTCAAGCCCCCGCCGGCCTTTCGCGGCGCGCCGGCTGAGGTCGGGCTGCCCGAGTATTTTCCTCATGCGCATTGGTATCGATCCGCTTCGCCCGAAAATGCTCGCGCGCAGCAGCGGCTAGCCGCTCAGCCTGTGAATCCAGCCGATCTGGCGGTCCACGCAACGCTCGCGTTCATATCCGGCCCGGATGGTTTCGCGTGCGGCGTGGCGCAGAGGCGCCATCGCGGGGGCGTGCCGCAGCGCCTCGCCGATGCGCCGCGCCAGTAAGGCGGGGTCGTCGAACGGGGCGAGCAGGCCGTTGATGCCGCCGCGCACCACCTCCCTCACCGGCGGCGTGTCGGAGGCGACGACGAGGCAGCCGCAGGCCATCGCCTCCAGCAGCGACCAGGACAGCACGAAGGGGACCGTCAGATAGACATGTGCCGCCGAGACCTGGAACAGCCTGATCAGTTCGTCATGAGGCAGCCAGGGGATGTGCACGATGCGATCGGCCAGGCCGGTTTCCGCCAGCATCGCTTCGCGCCAGACGCGACCATCGTCGCGCGGGCGGCCATAGCCCGCCCCATCGCCACCGACAGCCACGAAGATCAGGTCCGGATCGCGTTCCGCCAGAATGGCGGCGGCGCGCATGAACTGGGGATAGCCGCGATAGGGGTCGAGGTCGCGCGCGACGAAGGTGACGACCGGCGCGCCCGGCACGAGCTCGCGGCCATCCGGCAAGGTGAAGCGCGCCTGCGGCTCGGGCCGGCAGAGTGCGGTGTCGATCCCGTCATGGCAGACGGCGATGCGCTGACGATAGGCTGTGGGATATTGCCGGCGCTGCCACTGCGTCGGGGCGTAGGCCGCGTCGAGCGTGTCGAGAGCGAGGAGCTGCGCGGCGTTGCGCATGCGGATGCGCTGCCGCTCCGCCAGGGGGATCGGCGCGGTCGCACCGAAATCCAGATCCGATCCGGAACTGCGGTAGTAATATTCGCAGTAACCCATCAAGGCGGCGTCCGGCAGCGCGTCGCGCGCGAAGAGAAGCCCGCCCCAGCCAGTGTGCCCGATCACGACATCGGGCGGATCGGTCGTCTTCAGGGACGCCATCATCTGCGCAACGGCCTCCCCGGTGCGCAGATGATAGTCGGTGGCGGCAAGCGCCGGGTGCTGTGTCGATGCTTCCCCGACCGCATAGGTCAGTTGCCGCACGCCGGCCTGCTCCTGCGCAGGGCGTTCGGTGATCAGCGTGACCTCGTCGCCCTGGGCGACGAGGCTCGCGATCAAAGAAGCGAACTGACCAGATCCTGCACGATGAACGAATAGGATATGCATGAGGCCAGTAAGACACCGCCGTAACGGAGGGAATCGTTCCACCACTGCTCCAGACGGCGCAGGGTTTCGTGAGTCGTCAGGAGATCGGCCTCGGTTCCGTTCTCGGAGCGTTGGCTGAACTGGCTGGTTTCGTCGAGCAGGCGCAGCCGCTCGCAGAGCATCTGCCCCTTGGGCGAGAGCGAGATCTTGGCCAGCCGGCGGTCGCGTGGCGACGCCGTTCGATCGAGATAGCCGCTCTCGACGAGCTGCTTGAGATTATAGGAGGCGTTCGAGCCCCCGTAATGCCCGCGATCCAGCAGGTCGCGGACCGCGATCTCACCTTGCCCGATGGTTAACAGAATCATCACCTGCGCAGGTGAGATGTCCTCGATGCCGAGCTTGCCCAGCTCGAGGCGCAGATAGTCGAGAAATCTTCGGCTCACGCGCTCGATGACACGGGCCAGATCAAAGGCGGAAAGCCTTCGCTCGGGACCGTCCTCGAGATCGCCATCGCCGTTGGGCTGGTGATGGCCGTTCAAGGATCTGCCTGAAAATTGCCCGCCGCCATGCAATTTGAAGTGCATTCCTTACCCCGTCTGATCGAGTTTTGGACAATCCACCCTTTTTTCTCCCTTTCCCCAGTGAAGCCTATGGCAAAGCACGTGCCATACTGCGTGGCCAAAAGATAAGAATTTATCAAACGTGAATTAGATGGAAACTACTTCGAATTTCGAAATATCCCATAATCACGCCGCATTTGCTGAGTCGCTGCGTGAGGAGATAGAGTTCTAATCTGTCATAATCTTGACACTCCGCGCATATCACGTTCCCAATGCTGACGCTTGGTCGGCGTCGCCCAATGGTGACGTCATCCTTCTGGCTCGGCAACCCTCGCTTTCCGGAGATAGGAATGAAGGCTGTGCAGACCGCCTCCGACGCCTTGGTCAGGGATTTGCAGCGGTCGTTCGTGGGCGGCCTCGGCTATGCCGGCTCTCTCAGCCTGTGCGTGAATCTGCTGCTGCTGACCGTCCCGCTCTTCATGATGCAGGTCCAGGACCGCGTGACCGTCAGCCACAGCTACGACACGCTGACGATGCTGCTCGTCGTCGCGGTGGGGGCGCTCGCGCTCTATGGCACGATCGAGTTCATCCGCTCGCTGACCTTCCAGACCATGGCCAGCATCTTCGCGCGCCGACTCAACCTGCCGGCCCTGCAGGCGGCGGTGAGCGCCTCGCTCGAGCAGGGTTCGGGCCAGGCGACGCAGGCGATCCGCGATCTCAACGACATCCGCTTCTTCATCGCGAGCTCGGCCATCGCGACGCCGCTCGAAGCCGCCTGGTCGCCGGTCTTCCTCGCCGTGCTGTTCGCGCTGCACCCCGTCTACGGGCTGGTCGGGCTGGCCTCGCTGATCATCCTGCTGCTGCTCGGGGTGCTGTCGGACATGCTGACCCGCCGGATCCTCAAGGAGGCCAACGAGGCCGGCGTCGCCAGCATCAACGAGGTCGGCTCCAGCCTGCGTCACGCCGAGACGATCGAGGCGATGGGCATGCTGCCGGCGCTGTCGCAGCGCTGGCGCGGACAGCAGCTCGTCATGATCGAGCAGCTCGACATGGGCACGCGCCGCGCCAAGTTCATCGCGGCGCTGACGCGCTCCTGCCGGATGACGATGCAGCTGGCGGTCTATGCCACCGGCGCCGTGCTGATCATCCGCGCGGAGGTCACGGCCGGCACGCTGATGGCGGCAAGCATCCTGCTCGGCCGGCTGCTGGCGCCGTTCGACTCGATGATCACCGACTGGCGGCAATGGGTGCTGGCCGCGACCGCCTGGAAGCGGGTGCGGGAGCTGGTGCTGTCGCGCAGCTCGCAGCGCCAGACCGTGCCGACGCCGCCCTGCCAGGGCGATCTGGTGGTCGACCGCGTGATCTTCGCTCCAGCCGGCTCCGAGCAGACCGTGATCAAGGGCGTGTCCTTCTCGCTGGAGCCGGGCGAGGTGCTTGGCATCGTCGGACCGTCGGGCGCCGGCAAGTCGACGCTGGCCCGGCTTCTCGTCGGCGTCCTCAAGCCGAATGCCGGCGGCGTCTATCTCGACGGCCACAGCACCTATCTCTGGGAGCGCGGCTCCTTCGGCGCCATGGTCGGCTATCTGCCGCAATCGGTCTCGCTCCTGAACGGCACGATCGCGGAGAACATCGCGCGCATGCGGACCCCCGACCCGCATGCGATCCTCGAAGCGGCGCGCATCGCCGGCGTGCATGAGCTGATCGGCCGGCTGCCGCTCGGCTACGACACTAGCGTGGCCGACAGCGACTTCAAGCTGTCCGGCGGCCAGCGCCAGCGCATCGGCCTGGCGCGCGCGCTCTACGGGCTGCCGCGCCTGATCGTCCTCGACGAGCCGAACGCCAATCTCGACGCCGAGGGCGAGCAGAGTCTGATCCGCGCCGTGGCGGCCGCGCGCGAGAGCGGGGCCATCGTCATTCTGATCGCGCACCGCCCCTCGGTGATGCAGGTCGTCGACAAGCTCCTCATCCTGAAGGACGGCCGCGTCCAGCAATTCGGCCCGCGCGCGGCGATCGCCGGCATGATCACGCCCGGCGGGCGCGTGGAGATCGAGCCGGCCGCGGCGAATGCCGCCCCATCCGCTCCGTCCGTTCGCGAGGTGAAGGCGTGACCGGAAACTCCCTGATCAAACGCCCCGAAATGCTGCCTGTCGCCTCCGCCGCGTGGCAGGAACCGGAGGAGCGCGTGCCGAGCCTGCGCAGCCTGGTTCTCGCCGGGGTGGCGGCGATCGGTGTCGGCTTCGGCGGCTTCGGCGCCTGGGCGGTCACGGCCCGGCTCGACAATGCCGCCGTGGCGAGCGGCGTCGTGGCCGTCGACAGCAAGCGCAAGACGGTCAGCCATCTCGAAGGCGGCATCCTCAAGACCCTGCTCAAGGCCGAAGGCGAGCGGGTCGCCAAGGATGAACCGCTGCTGCGGCTGGAGGATGCCCGCGCCCGCGCGGAATTGCAGCAGCTCGAGGCGAAGCGGATCGGGCTGGAGGCGAAGCTCGCCCGCCTCCGGGCCGAGCAGGCGAATGCAGCCGAGGTCGACTTCCCCGACATCGTCGAGCGGGGAGAGAGCCCGATCGCGCGCGAGGTGCTGCGTGCCGAGCTCACGCTGTTCAAGTCGCGCGCGCAGGTCCATGACGGCAAGATCAACATCCAGCAGCGCGTCATCGAACAGCATCAGGCCGAGTCCGAGGCGCTGAACGCGCAGATCGACGCCACCATCCGGCAGCGCTCCCTGATCGACGACGAGGTCCGGATTCTCACCGATCTCTACGAGAAGCGCTACGCCAAGCGCAGCCAGCTCGTCGAGCTGCAGACCCGGCAGAGCGAGCTTTCCGGGCGGGCCGGCGAATTCGCCGCGCGCAAAGCCAAGGCCGAGCAGGCCGTGGCCGGCGCCAATCTGGAGATCCTGTCGATCAGCCTCGAGCGCCAGAACCAGATCGCCGGCGACATTCAGGAAGCCCAGCTGGCGCTGTCGGAGGTCATCGAGCGCATCGTCCAGGCGCGGGACGTGTTGCGCCGCCTGATCGTGACCGCTCCTCAGGAGGGCATCGTCACCAATATCCGCATGCGCACCGCCGGCAGCGTGATCACGGCCGGCGAGGCGATCCTCGACATCGTGCCGGAGAACGAGCCGTTGATCGTCGAGGCCAAGGTCGACCCGCGCGATATCGACGTGGTGCGCGTCGGGGCGCCCACCCGCGTACGATTGACCGCGTTCAACTCGCGGACCCTGCCGCCGCTGGAGGCGAAGGTGACTTATGTCGCGCCGGACCAGCTCGTCGACGAGAAGTCCGGCGTTGCCTATTTCGTCGTGCGCGCCGAGATCGATCCCGACAGCCTGAAGGGCCATAAGATCGTGCTGCATGCCGGCATGACCGCGGAGGTCATGATCGTCAACGGCGCGCGCCGCGCGATCGATTATCTGATCTCGCCCTTCACCGACAGCTTCAACCGGGCATTCCGCGAGGATTGACGCGACCCGAGGCGAGGAGCGGATGGCGAGGGATATTTCAAAATTGGAAGTATATTCTCGGGATTGTCGGAAGAATTGCCGAATAAAATGAAGTCTAAATTTTTGTGCATCGCAAAATAGTCATAATAAAAAGCTTGCTGCGACGCACGCATTGAGTAATCCTCTAAGAGTCGAGCGACGGCGTGACGCTTGCGATGCTGTCGGAACCGTTCCCGGACACAGGATTTGCGGCCGGATTTCCGGACAGGTCCGGGTTCACCAGATCGCTTAGGAGGTGCCGAATGGCGACGATCGAAGGAAGTGCATTCGACGACTTTTTGATTGGGACTCGCTTCAGCGACGTGATCCACGCCGGCAACGGCGACGATTTCGTTCATGGTGGCGACGGGGATGATTTCATCTTCGGCGATAAAGGGGACGACGTGCTTTACGGCGACGAGGGCGACGACGCGCTCTTCGGCGGCAATGGCGACGACATCCTCTTCGGCGGCAATGGCAATGATGTCCTGTCCGGCGGCAATGGCAACGATGTCCTTCAGGGCGGCGCGGGAGACGATATTCTCCAGGGCGGCAAGGGGGACGACGTCCTGTATGGCGGCGACGGCAACGATGTGCTGATCGGCGGCGCGGGTGACGATATCCTCTTCGGCGGCGCCGGGGACGACGTCCTGATCGGCGGCGCCGGACACGATGTCTTCGTCTTCACCGGTGGCGGCGGCAACGACGTCGTCCTCGATTTCGAGGCGGGCACGGACATGCTGCAGATCGCGCATGACATCAACGGCACCGGCGTGGCGACGGCCGAGGACGTGGCGGCGCGTGCGACCACGGTCGGCGGCAACACCGTCATCGATCTCGGCCATGGCGACACCCTGACCCTCGTCGGCGTGACCGCCGAGGACATCCAGGCCGATCCGCACAGCTACTTCTCGATCGCCTGATCGTCCTGACGCGCGTGTCCGCCCGGCCGGCAGCGGCCGGGCGGAAGGCGACGCGCCCGACAACGCTCCGGAGCGCGCGGCTTCCCGGGAGGTGGATTTCCCTCTTCGCCGAGCGCTCCGGGACCCTCCGTGCGGCAGGAGAACCCCATGCTTTCACTTGCGCCCGCCGCCACGGCGGTGGCGGCCCCGACCCAGCTCGAGCTCCATCGCCTTGGTGGTTCGGTCTTCCTGCTCTGCTGGACGCTCGAAGCCTCGCCCTTCGGCAAGCCGTCGATCGCGCTGACGGGCGGCGGTCGTCGCCTCGCCGCGGCCTCGATCTCGCTGGGGCTGCGCGACGGGCGCGAAAGGCTGGCCGTCGCCTTCCGCTCCTCCGGCCATGACAGCATCGTCGCGACCCTCTCCGACCACGGCCCGCAGGGTGACGTGACCGCCGCCTTCGATCCGGCGCTGGTTCACGGCCTGGCCGATCCCGACGATGTCCTGAAGGACCTCACGCCGCGGGCCCGGCTGGCGCTCGCCAATGCGCTGGTGCGGGCCTGGCCGCCCTTGTTCAACCTCGCTGCGGTCCCGAGCTACCTGTCCTTTCTGCGCCAGCTTCTCCTGGCTCTCTTTCCCGAGCCGGCCGCGATGCAGCCCAGCGCGGCGCTGGTCGAGGGCCGATGGCTGTCCGAGACCGTCGTCCCCGCCAATCTCGACGCGCTGCGCACGGCGTTCCGCCTGGACGGCGCCGGCCTCACGCGCCTCGAGCTGCCGTCGCGCCTCGGCGCAGCCGATCGCAACGGCCAGCGCGAGCTTCACCTCGTACTGGAGGAGCCGCCGGTGCGCGGCGGCGGCCTGCTGATCCTGCAGAGCGAGCGCTCGCTCGTGGTCAGGACCCTGCCCGGGCGGCAAGCGGCGCCCTCGCTCGGCCGCTGGTGGGCAGGCAAGGCCGCGAGCCGCGACGGCCTGCGCAACTGGGTCATCGAGCAGCTCGCCGGCCTGTCCGAGCAGGGCCGGCTTCTCGCCGTCGAGATGCAGCGCCGGGCGCCTCTCGCCGTCCAGCATGTCCGCCGCAACGACGATCTGCCCGCCGCCGAGCTCGATCTCGCGGTCTGCAACCGGGCGGGCCTGCTGATCGGCGGCTATCTGCGCGATCCCGACGATCTCCTGGAGGAGGTGCTGCTGCATCGCGGCACCGGCGAGCCGATCGCCATGCTCTCGCGTCTCCAGCGCTTCCCGGTCAGGTTGCCGAGCGGGGCGGAAGGCGAGACGCGGGCCGCCATCGGCTTCGCCGCCTTCGCCCCGGACTATGCCGCCGGGGCGCCGGTGCTGCAGCCGCGCTGCGAGATCAGGCTGAAATCGGGGACGGTGCTGACGCTGCGCCCGCCCGTGCAGCCGGCTGACGCGGCCACGATCCGCGCGCGGGCGCTTTCGGCGATCCCGCCGCAATATCTCACCGGCGCGATGCTGGAGGAGACGCTCGCGCCGATCCTCGCCGCTTGCCAGGAGGAGTTGCGCGCGAATCGGCCGGAGCCTGAAGTAAAAACCTTCGGCCGTGGCCCGGCCCGGCCGAAAGCCTCCGTGGTGATCCCGCTCTACCGCGTCTATGATTTCCTGCGCGTGCAGGTCGCGGCCTTTGCAGGCGATCCCTGGTTCGCCGAGAACGCCGAGCTGATCTATGTGCTCGATTCTCCCGAACACGAGGCCGAGGTCGCGCATCTCCTGGGCGGGTTGCATCTCGCCTACGGCCTGCCGATGCAGCTCGTGGCGATGCGGCGCAATGGCGGCTTCTCGGCCGCCTGCAATGCCGGGGCGCGCCAGGCGCGCGGCGAGGCGCTGGCTTTGGTCAATTCCGACGTGATCCCCGTCGGCAATGGCTGGCTGCCGGCTTTGGTCGCAAAGCTCGACAAGCGCCGGCGGATCGGTGCCGTCGGCCCGAAGCTGCTCTACGAGGACGGCTCGCTGCAGCATGCCGGCCTTTTCTTCAAGCGCGACAGTAAAGGCACCTGGCTCAACCATCATTACTTCAAGGGCATGCCGGGCAGCTACGCGCCGGCCAGTGTCGAGCGCCCGGTGCCGGGCGTCACCGGCGCCTGCATCGTCATGGCGCGCGAGCTGTTCGGCGAGCTCGGCGGCTTCGACGAGAGCTATGTGATCGGCGATTACGAGGACAGCGATTTGTGCCTCAAGATCCGGCGCGCCGGCCTCGGCATCATCTATGTGCCGGATGTCGCGCTCTACCATCTCGAGCGCCAGTCGATCTCCAAGAGCACCGATTACACGCGCGGCGCCGCCTCCCAGCACAATGCCTGGCTGCAGATGCGGCGCTGGGACGCGCAGATCGCCGCGCTGATGCAGGCCTTCGAGACCTCGGCGGCCGAGCCCGCGCTGCTGCAGGCACAGGCGCCGAGCGAACCCGACCTTGTTCCCCGCTTCAGCTTCAGGAGAGCGACCGCGGCATGACGGCGATGACGGCCCTGAGACAGATCGCGCCCGAACCGGCGCCCGCGAGCGCCCCGGCCGGGCCGGAGCTCGACTGGCTGCTGGCCGGGCTCCAGACCAACCGCTTCATGCCGCATCCGCCGCCGGATTCGATCTTCGTCGGCGATGGCGACTATCGCGCCATCGGCGCCGAATTCCTCGGCCACTTCGTCCGGATCGGCCGGCTCATGCCGCATGAGCGCGTCTTCGATATCGGCTGCGGCATCGGCCGCATGGCGGTGCCGCTGACGCAGTATCTCGACCCCGAACGGGGCAGCTATGACGGTGTCGACCCGGTGATGGACGGCATCCTCTGGTGCGCCCAGACGATCACGCCGGCCTATCCGCGCTTCCGCTTCCAGCGCCTCGACATCGCCCACCCGCTCTAC
>NZ_JBFRDQ010000020.1:0-65923 GCF_052113865.1 Allobosea sp. TAB14
GCTGGGAAGCGGCACGCGGCCAGATCATGCTGCGGCCCGCCATCCCCGCCGACGCCTATGGCTATCAGCCCTATTATCCGAGCGGCTACGGTTACGGCTGGCGTTGAGGCGCGAGCGCCTCGGGCGCGATCCTCAACCAGCCCTCCAGCGTCTCGCCCGGTTGAAGCCGCTTCAGCGGCGCAGCAGTGCGGGCCGCCGGCTCGCTCGGCGCGCCGATGGCGTGGCTYTGCGGCTCGACGCAGAGGAAATCCGCGCCCGCCGGGGCCCAGACCACCGGGCAGTTCAGGCTCTCGCTCGCGGTCAGCGTGACCGCGAGGCCGGTCGAGGGCGTCTCGATCCGCGCCGTACCGTCCCAGCCGAGAAAGCTCCAGGCGGTGACCTCGTCGCGGCGAAAGGGTTTTGGCGCGACATAGGGGCCGCCATCATCGAAACTCTGCTGCCCGGTCGCACGGAAGGCTTCGCCGAAGACGAGCACGCCGGCGGCCCGCATGACGAGGCGCGTATCCACGGCGCAGGGAAACCAGGGATGGTGCCCGATTCCGTAAGGGAGTGCCGTGTCCGCCTCGTTCTCTATCGACAGGCGAATGGTCATACCGTCCCGGCCGAGTGAAATCTCCTGCCGGGCCCGGTAACGATAGGGGTCGGGGCCGTCGGTGCGGCGGTGTTCGAGTACGGTATGGCTGCAGTCATACCGCAGCACCTGCCAGTTCGCCTGCCAGCCGAAGCCGTGGATCGTACCGCCGCCTCCCGGATCGTTGGACGGGACGAGGAAACGCCGCTCGCCATCGTCGACCACGCTCCCGAAGGCGCGATTGGCGAAGGGCAGTAACGCCCATGTTCCGCAGAAGATGGGCGAGGCCGTCGAAAGCGGTTCGTCGCCGGACGGCTTCAGCAGAGCGTGCAGGCGCCCGTCCGGCCCCAGCCAGTCGAGACGGGAGACGATGCCGCCCGCCTCCGGAACGATCATGGCCTTAAGGCCGGCGGCTTCGAGCTCGAGCATCGGGATGTCCAGAATCAGGGAATGCGCGATGGAGATTCGCGCCATGGCAGTCGGCATACAAGTCTCGCCGTGGGGCTCTTGACCGGGCCTCGCGCCGCGAGGACATTGCGCTCCCTTCTGGAGCCTGCCATGCCCAAACCACTGATCGCGCTCGACTGGGGCACAACCCGCGCGCGCGCCTTCCTGATCTCCGAAGCCGGTGAGGTCGCGATGCGGCGCATGGCCGATCAGGGCATCCAGTCCGTGCCGGCAGGTGGCTATCCGGCGGCTTTCGAGGCGCTCGCGGGCGATCTCCGGCGCGCCGCGCCCGAGGCGTCGATCGTGCTGGCCGGCATGGTCGGCAGCCGCAATGGCTGGGTCGAGGCGCCCTATGTCGCCTGCCCGGCCTCGCCTGAGGCGATCGCCGCCGCCGGCATCGCCGTGGAACTCACCGCGGGCACCCATGCGACGATCCTGCCGGGGCTGAGCTGCGACGATGGCAGCTTCGACGTGATGCGCGGCGAGGAGACGCTGGTCGTCGGGCTCGGTCTCACGGACGGGCTTGCCTGCCTGCCGGGAACCCATTCGAAATGGGCGGAGGTCAAGGGCGGGCGGATCACGCGTTTCGCCAGCTTCATGACCGGCGAGATCTATGGGCTGCTGCGCAACCAGTCGATCCTCGCGCGGCTTGCCGAGGAGCCCGCCGGTGACGACGCCAACAACGGAGCCGCACGCGGCTTTGCCGCGGCGAAGCGGCCCGCCGGCCTGCTCAACGCCGCCTTCGGCGCCCGGACCGAGGTGCTCGCCGGCCGGATGAAGGGCGGCGAGGTCGGGCCTTTCCTCTCCTCGCTGCTGGTGGCGCAGGAGATCGCCGGGGCGCAGGCGCTGTTCGGCCGGACGGGTCGCATCCAGCTCGTCGCCGACGGCGTCATGGCGGAGAGCTATGGCGCCGGGCTCGCGGCGGCGGGCATCGCGGCCGTCGTCACGGCGCCGGAAGCCGCCTTCGTCGCCGGCGTGCGGCGCCTCGCAGCGGGCCTCACCCGATGATCCTCGTCTTCGGTTCGATCAATATCGATCTGGTCACGCCGGTCGAGCGCCTGCCCGGCGCCGGCGAGACGGTGCTCGGGCCGGATTACGCGGTCCACCCCGGCGGCAAGGGCGCCAACCAGGCGCTGGCAGCACGGCGKGCCGGCGCCGCCGTCACCATGGTCGGAGCGACCGGCCGGGACGGCTTCGGCGAAACGGCCCTGTCGCTGCTGGCCGCCGACGGCGTCGACCTCGCTTATGTCGCGCAGGTCGATGCGCCGACCGGCGCGGCCTTCATCGCCATCGACAGCGAGGGCGCCAATCAGATCATCGTCGCCGCCGGCGCCAATGCGCAGGCCAGCCCCGACGCCCTGAAGCAGTTAACTCTGGGCTCCGAGGACATCCTGCTGCTGCAGCGGGAGGTGCCGGAGGATGGCTGCCTCGAGGCCGCGCGGCTGATGAAGCACGCGGGTGGCCGCGTCATCCTCAACCTCGCGCCGGCCGGGGCTCCCGCGCCGGCGCTGCTCGACCTCGTCGACATCCTGATCGTCAACGAGCATGAAGCGCTCGTCCTCGCGCAGTCCCTCGGCTGGCCCGAACGCGACCCCGACGCCATCGCCCAGCGCCTCGATGCCGAACGCGGCATCATCGGCATCGCCACATTGGGCGCTGCCGGCGTCGTCGGCTGGCAAAGCGGAGTGCGGCGGCGCCTCGAAGCGCCCCGCGTCACAGTCGTCGACACGGTCGCCGCGGGGGACAGCTTCACCGGCGCCTTCGCCGCCGCGCTGGCGGCCGGCTATGGGCTCTCGGGCGCGCTGCAGCGCGGGCTGGTGGCCGGGTCGCTCGCCTGCACGCGGGCCGGCGCACAGCCGAGCATCCCGCGCGCCGAGGAGATCGCCACGCTCGTCGGGCAGTCCTTTCTATGAATGCGGTAAGCCCGGGTTAAGCCTGACGGCGACAAAGGCGCGCTCCATTCGCGATTTCCGCCGATTTCGCGGCTCGCCGTTCACGCTTCGTCAGGCTTGACGGCGTGATGCTCCGCCCCGAGCAGTGCCGCCGCCCCATGTCGCGGGAGGCCCTGCTTGCGAGAAGCGGAGCGAGGAGCCGTGGCGAATCCGTCGAGCTGGGCTTTGGGCGTGGCAGCGACCGCCATCGGCGTCGCGCTATCCTATACGCAATGGCTCGCCCCCAAGGTTGAGGCCGAGCCCATGGCGACAGCCGCGTCGACGACCTCCCGGGCGCCGGCACCGCGCGGACCGACGACGCTCGCCGTCGCCGCCGATTATCGCGGCCACTACATCGTCCATCCGACGATCGACAACTACCGGGTCAAGATGATGGTCGATACGGGGGCCAGCATCGTCGCGCTCACGGCCGACGATGCCCGGGCGCTCGGGATCAAGCCCGACAGGCAGGGCCGGCGCATGATGCTGAACACCGCCAATGGCGCGGTGGCCGCGACCAGCACCATGCTGCGGGAAATCCGGCTCGGCGAGATCATCGTCCGCAATGTCGAGGCGGTGGTGATGCCGCCCGGAGCGCTCTCGATGAGCCTGCTCGGGAACTCCTTCCTCGGCAAGCTGCAAGGCTATGAGGTCCAGACCGGGCGGATGGTGCTGCGCGGCTGATTATCTCGCCGCGACGGTTCGCAAGGCGCCCCGCGCGCCGAAGAGGCGGCGGTAATCGGCATTCGCCAAAAGCTGCCGGCGGCCGAGCCCGGACAGGAAATCGACCTCGTCCGCTTTCAGCGACAGCTTGTAGCTGAGTTGAAGGATACGGGCTTTCTCCGCCGCGTCCCGCACATCCGCCAGCGACAGCCGCACCACCGTGACATCCAGCCTGTCGCAATCCCGCTCCGCGTCCTTGCCGCCGCAACGCCACCGTATCAATCGCTCGCRCCAAAGCCCGGCTTCGTGCTCGAGCATGTCGAGACCGGTACGGCTCCCCGTGTCGATCATCGCATCGATCGAAGCGGTGATCGTGTCCACAGCGCCGGGCCCTTCCACAGTCTTCGAGAGGTCGCCGCCGATGCGTAGCGACGCGTCGGCGACAATGAGGATGACGCGCCGGAGGTGGCGGGCCGCGCCGGCACGCAAAGGGGCCGGAGTGGGCCGGTTCATGGCCCTGACGAGGTTGTGGACCGCGAGATTGTCGACCAGGCCGCCATCGAGCAGCTTGAGATAACGCAAATCCGCTTCGGTTTCGTAGCGCTTCTGCGATTCCTCGACATGGCGGGCGAGCGTCGACCTTCCGGGCGTCGCTGCTTTTCGGGCCGAAAGCGGACAGTCCGGACTGAAATTTTCCAGAACGACCGGCGCGAACAGGACCGGCACCGCGGAGGAGGCGGCGACGGCATGGGCCAGCGGAAAGCTGTCATAGTCGCTGCAGATCGCCCGGAAGCTTGCGCGATCGAACGCGAAAGGCGCGCGGTTGTAGAGATCGGTCGCGTGCAGCAGGAGGAGGGGGCCCTTGCCACGGTCGAGGCTCCCCAAGGTCGCGCCGTGATAGAGGTGCGCGTCGAGCCAGGCCCCGAAGCCGGTCAGATCGTTGACGCCGCCGCGATAGCCGCGCAGCAGATTGACCGGTGTGATCGCCGTCCGCAGGGCCGCCTCGGGATCCTGGTCGAGATAGTCCCGCCTGAAGGCGCCGAGCCCCGCCGGGCCGTACAAGGCGAAATGAGCGGCGAGGATGCCGCCGCCGGAAACGCCGGCCACCGCCGCGACCTGATCCGCCAGCGTCAGCGCCGTTCCGTCGCGCGCGGGCTGCTCCGCCAGGGCCGACAGCACGCCATAGCCGAAGGCGGCCGAACGCGCTCCGCCCCCGGAGAAAGCCAGAATGATCGCGGTCGATCCCGTCTCGTCCGGGAAAGAGGACGTGTGGAGCGACGCCGTCGTTTCCGCCAGTGGCAGATTGGAGGGCTGGTTCGACGGGCTCGCGCAGGCACAGAGGCCGAGCGCGAGCATCATCGTCGTGACGCGAGCGCATTTTCGAGCAAAGCGGGCCCCGGCTTGCTCGACGAACATGCGATGGAACAGGGCGAGGGAGCGTTCCCGCGTTTCGGAAACATGCGGAATGTCTCCGGAGGCGAGAGGGCATTGCTTTCGCGTGTTGTCGGCGCCCGGTCGCCTGAGCGATCTTGAAACCATGTCGCGTGCCATCTCCGCCGCGACAGGTCCTCATCGTCGGGATTGCGCGGGCGATCCGGCATCGCCTGCGTCGATTATCCCAGCATTATCCACGTCGGCCCGGCAGCGCGGCACATGGTCGTCAGCAAGCAGGTCGGGGCAGGCTCAGGCGAAAGCAGGCCCCGAGCGGGCGATCCAGCACAGCCACGGACCCGCCATGGRGCCGGGCGATTTCCTGCACCAGATGCAGGCCGAGGCCAGCGCCGCGATCCCGCGGCGCCATGCGCGAGAACGGCTCGAAGATGCGCTCCCGCTCTTCGGCAGGGATACCCGGTCCCTCATCGGTGACATCGACCGTGCGTTCATGGCCGACGCGGATGGTGATCGTCCCGCGTCGCCCGCCATGCTGGATGGCGTTCTGCACCAGATTGGCCAGAGCCCGCTCGAGCGCGGCCCTGTCGCCAAAGACGCTAACCTGTTCGGCCTCCGACTCGAAGGCCAGTTCGTAGCCTCCGGCGATGGCGAGGGGCGCGAGATCGACTGCGACGCGCCGGCTCAGCGCGACGAGATCGAGCGCGGCGAAGACCTCCCGATCCCGCTCCAGCCGCTGCAGATCAAGCAATTGCTCGGCCATGACGGCAAGCCGCGCGACATCCTCCAACAGCCGCACACGCTGCGGCGTGTCCTCGAGCGTTTCCAACCGCGTCTGCAGGATCGCGATGGGCGTTCGCAATTCGTGAGCCGCGTCGGCGAGGAAGCGCTTGCGCCGGGCATGGCCCTCGTCGAGCCGTTGCAAGGCGCGATTGACCGCGTCGACCAGCGGCGTCACCTCGCTCGGGGTGAAGGTGGCGGTGAGCCGCGCGCCCTGACGGTCGAGGTCGATCTGCTCCGCTTCCCCGGCGACGGCTTCGAGCCCCCCGAGCGCGCGGCTGACAACCGCCGGCGTCCCCACGACGGTGGCGAGCGCCATGACCGCAAGCGCCGGCAGGACGAAGCTCGCGAAGACGATCAGGACGGCCTGTATCAGCCAGCCCAGCGGCGCTTCGGCCCCGGGCCCGGTCACGACCTGAATCTCGCCCGCAGCACTCGTGATCCAGCGCATCTGGGCGTTGGCTCGCGGCGGATCCCCCAGGTTCCAGCCCAGACGTGCATTGCCGACATCGTCCAGGCCATTGCCCATGCGCGCGAAATGAGGCGGCGGCGCGCCCTCGGTCAGCTTATGTCCCTGCCTATCGCGCACGATGAACCAGAGGTCGGGCACGGTGGAGCGCAACCGCTCGAGCTCCGGCGTCGCCTGCAATGCGAGACCACCATCGGCACTGCGCACGACCGCGGTCTTCAACGCATCGATGGTGACATCCTCGGATTCGAAATTGAACAGATGACCGCCGAAATAGAGCGCCCCGACGATCAGCAGCACGAGAAGCGACAAAAGCGCCGCCTGGAGGGCGAGCAGGCGCCGGACAAGCCGCCATTTCAAGGAATATGAAGGAGGGACGGGCCGGATCATGCCGCCCGTTTCAGCAGATATCCGATGCCGCGAATGCCGTGGATTTCCAGCTTCGCCCCGGCCTTCGCCAATTTGTGCCGGAGACGCGAGACATGCATGTCGAGGGCATTCGACTGAATCTCGTCATCGAAGCCATAGACGGCCTCTTCCAGGGCGGAGCGCTGGACGGTTCGTCCATGCCGGCGCAACAGCACCTCGAGCACCAGCAATTCGCGACGCGGCAGCTCGAGCACGCGCCCCTCGACGGTGGCGCAGCGATGGCGCCAATCGAATTCGAGGCCGCCGATGCGCAGGATGTCCGGCGCCAGATCGTGAGGCCGGCGCAGCACGGCACGCAGCCGCGCCAGGAGCTCTTCGACCGCGAAGGGCTTGGCCAGATAATCATCCGCCCCGACGTCGAGGCCCCTGATCCGCTCGCCGAGCTCGCCACGCGCGGTGAGGACGATGACGGGTGCCGTCGATTTTCGGGCACGCAGGCTGGCCAGCAGCGTCAGGCCGTCGCCATCGGGCAGGTTGCGATCGAGCAGCACCGCGCTGTGGACGCTCGTCGCGATCGCCTCCTCGCCTTCGGCCAAGGTCGATGCATGGTCCACCACCATGCCGTTCTGGCCGAGGGCAGCCCGCAGCGCCGCCGCCATCTCGGGCTCGTCCTCGACAAGGAGAATACGCATCGGTGCGGCCCGGTTGCTACGTTGCGACGCAGCGGTCGCATGTCCGGCCCAGGCCGTAAAGTGCCCGAGACGCCCTAGCCCTCACTGGCCTCCGGCGTCGCGATGCGATCCTCAGAAGATCGGGCAGGGGGGCGTCCCGGTCTGGACGACCTGCTCGATGCTGGCTGAGCCGACCGCCTGGCCCGAGCGCGGGCGCGTATAGATCGGATCACCGCCAAGCGTGAAGGTGCGGGTCAGGACATAGCCGACCATCGGCGTGTATGTGTAGCTCGCCCGCGCCATAATCACCGAGGTGCTGGGCACGCGAATACTGTCCGGCAACGTTACCGTCGTTCCGCGCGCCAGCGCCTGGCCATTGCGCTGATTGCTCCAGCAGACCTTGGCGATGCCGCCTGCATCGATGACGACGCTGGAGATGACCATGCTTATGTTCGCGGAGTCGAACGGCATCAGCACGGCCTGAGCCGCATTGAAGATATTCTCGATCTCGTCGGGAGGGAGCGGTGAGCGCCGCGCGCTCAGGTCGGCCAGGGCCAGGGTCAACTGCGTCACCTTGCGATTGGCCATCACCATCTGCGCGACATCGACAGTTCCGCAATAGACGACCAGCATCACCGGCAACGCCAGGGCGAACTCGGCCAGCGCGAAGCCTTCCGTATCGCACCGAAAGCGGTGCCAGCTCCGCGCTTTCGAAGATGTCGTCACGTGAAAGGCTCCGCCCGGAAGGTCGTCGTCGCCACCAGTGCACGGTGACCCGCGCCAATATTGGCCAGCGACGTCGAAGGCCAAGCTGTCAGGAACAGGCGATAATCGAGCACCGCACGGGCCACGACGATCTGGTCGGGCTGCGGCTGATTATAGGAAAAGCCGTTGGTGTTCAGCACGCCACCAGCGGCGGGGTTGGTCGTGCCGTTCCTAGCGTCAGTGAAGTTCGTGTAAATCTTGATGTCGACGAACAGCTTGGAGCAGTCGATCAACCCCATCGGCGCTAGGGCGCAGATGTCGTTGCGGAAGGCCTGGGCGTTCAGGGCCGGATTCGTCGAGGTATAGCGATTCTTCGACTGTCCAGTGAGCAGGAGACGCGAAGCCTGGGAGAGCGATTCCTCAAGTACCTGGTTCGTCCAGAACATCAGCGCCGTCTCGATGATCGCGAAGAGGAAGGCGAAGAATGGCAGCGCGACGATGCCGAACTCGATGGCGGCAGCACCGTCCTGCGCGCGCCGGAACCTCCCCATCAGCCGCATCCTGCCGCGACCGCGAGATCCATCGTCATCGGCATCAAGAGGAAGAGACGTCATCCGATCCGCAACTCGCTGCTACTCTCGAGCCCTCGCCCGATGCGGATGTGTTACAGCCAAAGAATTTCGGATCGGTTAGAGTCTGATGAGCTTCCTCGAAAGCAGCRGGAAGACTTCGTTTACCAAAGGCGGACGGCCCGCCGGCCGCTCATTGCGCAGGCGCGCCGCTGCGACCCGTGGCGAGCGCGTTGCGGCTCGACGTCTGCGCCCCGGCCTCGCCGAAATATTTCGGCGCATCGCCGAGCTGCACCGATGGCTGGCACTCCGGCGTGCAGGAATAGCTCTCGCGATCCATGCCACGCTGGACGGTCAGTACGGAATCGGAAGCCGCGCTCACGCGCACGAGCGATTCCGCGAGAAGGGAGCCGCCGGCATCGAGCGCGATGAGATTCGTGACCCCGAAGCTCTTGCCGGTCACGACCATCACCCCGTTGCGCTGAACGGCGACATCGGCAATCGCCGGATTTCCGACGATGACGGTCTGCGCCCTTTCCGGCAGGCGGACGACCTTGGCATGGTCGACCAGCACCACGACGCTTTCCAATGTCACGGATTGCGGCGCCGCGAGCACGGCCTGGGCCGACAGAAACGGCACAAGCAGCAGGCCTGCGAGGGTCCGGCACATGCGGGAACAATGTCCTGCCGAGCTCCGGAAAGTGAACATGGGCGGCGCCTCGAAGTTTGCGACCCGGCCAGCAAAGCGCAAAATGATGAACCAAACCCTAAACCCCGCTGGCGCAAGGTTCTCAGGGGAGGCCGCCGAGATTGACCAAGGGGAAAAAATCGCGAGAGGCTTTTCGTTACGGGAAATTCCCGGGATTCAATTCCGATTTTGAAAATGCTTAAATTGGATATTTACCGAAATCGATTTCGACTTACTTGTATAAAATCTCCAACGCCAAGTATCAAATCTTGTAAATCACGCGTTAACCACGGAACAATTGCCTTTTATTCGAACCGAATTCTTCGTTTCGTTTAACCGTTCGGCAAGGCGCTCCCGCTAACGTCGTTCCTGTCGCTGACCGAAGCCAGCTAGAGCGAAGGCAGCCGTCAAACCGTGGTAAGAGGAGTTCTCACATGACCAATGTTTTCGCTCGCTTCGTCAAGGACGAGTCCGGCGCCACCGCCATCGAATACGGCCTGATCGCCGCCCTGATCGCCGTCGCCGCCATCACCGCGATGACCCAGATCGGCACCGACCTGTCGGGCCTGTTCAACCGGATTGCCGCCCGGCTCGCCTCCGCCGCGCCGGCCTCCTGATCGCCCGAACTGTTCTTAGAGACTTATTGGGACGCCCTGGCCAAGCCGGGGCGTTCGACTTTCAGGTTGCAGTTTTCGCTATTACCGTAAGGCTTGGGTGAAAACTCTCGACCATACTGGCAAGGAATGTCCGGAGTTTCGCCGTATGTCGCCGTCACTCGTACTCGTCCTCGGCCTTTTCCCGCTCGCCATGGCCTATGCGGCGGCGAGCGACCTCGTCGCAATGACGATCTCCAATCGACTCTGCCTCGCCCTAATCGCCGGCTTCGCGATCTGCGCAGCCGTGCTCGGGCTGAGCGTCGTGGAGATAGCCTGGCACCTTGCTGCAGGAGCGCTCGTCCTGGCTGTCACCTTCGGCCTCTTCGCGGCGGGCTGGATCGGGGGCGGCGACGCCAAGCTTGCGGCGGCTACGGCACTCTGGTTCGGCTTCGACCAGTTGGGCTCCTATTTTGCGATCGCCGGCATCCTCGGCGGAATTCTGACTATACTTCTTCTTAGGCTGCGTTCCCAGCCGCTGCCGGCACTGGCAGAGAAATGGCGTTGGGCGCGACGGTTGCATGCAGCAAATGAAGGGGTTCCCTATGGGATAGCGCTGGCTTTCGCCGCCCTTTTGGTGCTGCCCGAGACGGCGATCTGGCGAGCCGCAATCGGCCTGTGACGGCGGCCTGCTGCCGTAGCGGCAGCAAATTCCAAACGTATACGTCCCATTAACTATAAATTGACGTTTCCCGAAGACGATCCCGGTCAAGGGCCAGCTTCGATTGGCCGAGGATCAAACGTCAATGAGCCCCGCCCGCATCATCATTCTCGTCGTCGCGCTGGCCGCCGGCCTGTGCGCCGCGCTCCTCGTCCAAAAGCCCTCGCAAGCGCCTGCTCCCATCGCCAAGGTCGAACCGGCGCCGACCGTGCCCGTGCTGGTGGCCGCAGCGGACATCCCGATCGGCAACACCGTCTCCCAGAACGATCTGCGCTGGCTCGACTGGCCGCTCGCCAGCGTGCCGGCCGGCGTCATTCGCAAGGACGAGACTCCGGAAGCCGAGAAGGAGATCATCGGGCAGCTCGCGCGCTATGCCGTCCTCGCCGCCGAACCGATCCGTCGCGAGAAGCTCATCAGGACCGACGGAACCGGCTTCCTTTCAGCCGTCCTCCCCACGGGCATGCGCGCGATCGCGATCTCGACCGACAGCCGCGGCGCCAGCACGGCCGGCGGCTTCATCCTGCCGAACGACCGTGTCGACGTGATCTGCACCTGGAAGGGTGAATCGGCCAACGGGCGCGGCGCCGAGGCATTCGTCAGCGAAACCCTGCTGCGGAACATCCGCGTCCTTGCCATCGGCCAGAACGTGCAGGAACGCAACGGCGAGAAGGTGGTCGTCGGCGAAACCGCCACCCTCGAGGTCGACCCCGGCCAGGTCGAGACCCTGATCCAAGGCCAGAAAACCGGAACGCTCTCACTGGCCCTGCGCAGCCTGAAGGACGCCGGCGACAACGCTTCGCAGCCTGCCCGCAACAACGACAATGCGATGACCCTGGTGCGCTACGGCATCACCACCAAGAGCGTGAAGCCATGATCCGACCGCCCACCCGCCTAACCTCCGCCAGCCTCGCCGCCGCGCTCCTGCTGTCGGCTTCGCATGCCTTCGCGCAGGCGACCGGGCCGGCGCCCGTCCTGAATGTCGGCACCAGCGAATACGCGCTCTCGCGCAAGCTCGACCTCTCGATCGGCCGATCGCTCGTCGTGGAACTGCCGCGGGACGCCAAGGAGGTCTTCGTCGCCAACCCGAAGGTCGCCAACGCCGTGGTCCGGACGGCGCGCAAGCTCTTCGTCATCGGCATCGCCGACGGAGCAACCTCTATGTTCGTGATGGACAGCGAAGGGCGCCAGATCACCGCGCTCGAGATCAATGTCGGGCGCGACCTGAACGTCCTGCGCCAGACGCTGCGCACCGCCCTGCCGAACTCGCAGATCGAGATCAAGCCGGCCGGCGACTCGATCCTGCTGGTCGGCACGGTGCCCAACGCTTCCGAGGCGACCCAGGCCGTCGACATCGCCAACGCCTTCGTCGGTGTCTCCGACAAGTCGGACAAGAAAGGCTCGGTGATCAACTCGCTGACGATCCGGGATCGCGACCAGGTCATGGTCAAGGTCGTGGTGTCCGAGGTACAGCGCAAGGCGATCAAGCAGCTCGGCATCAACTCCACCGGCGAATGGAAGCTGGGCAAGTTCTCGGTCACGCCCTCGATCGACAATCCACTGCCGCTCCAGCCGCAGGCTCTCTCCGCCACGGCGATCACGGCCGGCCTCGGCAACGCCCAGRACTTCACGCTGCGCGCGCTGGAGCGCGCCGGCATGGCGCGCGTCCTCGCCGAACCGACGGTCACCGCGATTTCGGGGGAGACGGCGAAGTTCACCGCCGGCGGCGAGGTTCCGGTCCCGAAGGGCCAGAACTGCTCCTACGACACCTTCAATCGGCGCAGCTGCCAGATTCAGATCGAGTACAAGCCTGTCGGCGTCACGCTCAATTTCACGCCGATCGTCCTGTCCGACAACAAGATCAGCATGCGCATCGCCACGGAGGTCACCGAGCTCGACTTCGAGAACCAGCTGCGGTTGGGCGGCTCCGACGATGCGGGCCTCAATATGCCGGCCTTCCGCGTCCGCAAATCCGATACGACCGTCGAGCTCCCCTCCGGCGGCACGCTGGCCACGGCCGGCCTGATCCAGCGCGTCACGAAGCAGTCGCTGAACGGCCTGCCCGGCCTGATGAACCTGCCGGTCATCGGCACGCTGTTCCGCTCGCGCGATTACCAGCGCGAGGAGACCGAGCTGATGATCACGGCGACGCCCTACATCGCCAAGCCGATGCAGCCGAACCAGGTCCAGCGCCCCGATGACGGCTTCGTCGAATCCCACGACGCCCAGGCGATCCTGCTCGGCCGTCTCAACAAGATCTATGGCAGCGGCGGCGGCGCGGTTCCCCAGGCCTATCGGGGCCGGGTGGGCTTCATCGCCGACTGAGCGCGTCACAAGAAGTGGATGGCCTGACGATGACCGCACCCTCCCGATCCGGCTCCCCGTCCTCCGCGCGGATGGTCGCCGCTCTTCTCGTCACCGGTGCACTGGCTGCCGGATGCGCCGGCAAGGCCGAGACGACCGCCTCGCTCGCCCCCATCGACGTGCGCGAAAGACATCCCATCGTGCTGAAGGACGCTCCCCGCTCCCTCGACGTCTTCGTCGGCCGTTCGGGCGCTGCGCTCGACCACCGCCAGAGCGAGGACGTCGCCGATTTCGCCCGCGAATATCGCCGCTCCGGACGGGGCGGAATGGTCGCCGAGGTTCCGACGGGCGATCGGCGCGACCTCGCGGCCCGCGACACGCTGGGCGGCATCCGCGCGGCGCTGGCGCGCGGCGGCGTCTCGCCCGGTGCGCTCTCCGTGCGGACCTATCCGGTCCGGGATCCCGGCCTGGCCTCGCCGATCCGGCTGACCTTCGCCTCGCTGCAGGCGACGCTGCCGCATGAATGCGGGCAATGGCCGACCGATCTCGGCAGCTCGGACTTCAAGTTCTCCGCCTCCAACGAGCCCTACTGGAACTTCGGCTGCTCGACGCAGGCGACGCTCGCCGCGCAGGTCGCGGATCCGATTGATCTCGTGCGCTCTCGCAACGAGGGCCGGCCCGACATCGTCAAGCGCATGGGCGCCATCGCCAAGATCCGCGAAGGCAAGGATCCGTCGACGGAGTACCGGTCGACGACGCCGCAGATCAACTCCGCGGTCGGAGGCGGGACATGACGTTTCCCGAATCGGGCGAAATCCAGCCGGGCGTGCCCGGCGGCGAGGAGATCGTGGCGCCGCTGCCGCGCATCACACTTCAGGCCTTCTGCGAAACGCCGGCGGTGGCCGCCGCCATGCAGGGGGTCGTGGCGGACCGGCGCATGGACAAGGCCCATGCCCGCATCCAGATGGGCGGCCCCGCTGCGGCGGTGGAAGCCTTCCGCGCCGCGCCCACGCCCAATGTCATCGTGCTCGAAACCGTCTCCGATCCGGCGACGCTGGTCACCAATCTCGACGCGCTGTCGGAGAGCTGCGATGCCGGCACCAAGGTCGTCGTCATCGGCCATGTCAACGACGTCCAGCTCTATCGCGACCTGATCCGTCGCGGCGTCAGCGAGTATCTCATCGCGCCGCTCGAAACGCTCGACGTGCTGCGCACCCTGTCGGAGCTCTATATCGCGCCGGAGGCCCGCCATCTCGGGCGCGTCATCGCCGTGACCGGCGCCAAGGGCGGCGTCGGCGCTTCGACGGTCGCCCACAACATCTCCTGGGCGATCGCACGCAGCCTCGACGCCTCGACCGTCATCGTCGATCTCGACATCGCCTTCGGGACGGCCGGCCTCAACTTCAACCAGGATCCGCCGCAAGGTATCGCCGAGGCGGTCTTCGCTCCCGAGCGCCTCGACGCCAATATGCTCGACCGGCTGCTCTCGCGCTGCAGCGACAACCTCGCGCTGCTCGCGGCGCCGGCGATGCTCGACCGGACCGTCGATCTCGGCGAGGATGCGCTCGAGCAACTGCTCGACCTGCTGCGTACGAGCGTGCCCTACATCGTGCTCGACGTTCCGCATCAATGGGGCGCCTGGGTGAAGCGCACCTTGCTGGGCGCGGACGAAATCGTGATCGTGGCGGAGCCGGAGCTCGCCTCGCTGCGCAATGCCAAGAACTTCATCGACCTCGCCCGCGCCGCGCGCCCCAACGACACCGGCGCCAGGCTGGTGCTCAACCAGGTCGGGATGCCGAAGCGGCCGGAGATCGCCGCCGCCGAATTCGCCAAGACCCTCGGCGTCGAGGTGCTGTCGGCGATTCCCTTCGATGCCCAGCTCTTCGGAACGGCCGCGAACAACGGCCAGATGATCGCGGAGGTGCAGGCCGGCAGCAAGGCGAACGAGGCCTTTACCCAGATCGCCAGCGCGCTCACCGGGCGTGGAGAGGCAAGGCGCGGCAGGCGCAGCCTGCTCGAGCCGCTGGTCTCCAAGCTGAAGCGCCGCAAAGCCTCATGACACGCCGCGGCCTCCCAGATTTCGACTTCATCGCGGCGCCGGGCGCCGTAAGCGCCTGCGCCGGAGACGATTGAGATGTTCGGCAAGCGATCCGCAGGCGCTGCGACCGCGCCGGTCCTGGCCCCGAGAGCTCCTGCCGCCGCCACGGCGCCACGCAAGCCCGAGCCGATCGCGGCCATGTCGGAGGACCGCAAGGTCGCGGCCCAGGAGACGCCGCGCTCCGAAGAATACTACCAGATGAAGAGCATGATCTTCGGGGCGCTGATCGAGGCCATCGATCTGTCGCAGCTCGCGAAGCTCGATGCCGAATCGGCGCGGGAGGAAATCCGCGACATCATCAACGAGATCATCTCGCTGAAGAACGTCGTGCTCTCGATCGCCGAGCAGGAGGAACTGCTCGACGACATCTGCAACGACGTGCTCGGCTACGGCCCTCTGGAGCCGCTGCTGGCGCGCGACGACATCGCCGACATCATGGTCAACGGCGCATCCCGCACCTTCATCGAGACCGGCGGCAAGATCCAGCTCACCAACATCCGCTTCCGCGACAACGCGCAATTGATGAACATCTGCCAGCGCATCGTCAGCCAGGTCGGCCGGCGCGTCGACGAGAGCTCGCCGATCTGCGACGCGCGCCTCGCCGACGGCTCCCGCGTCAACGTCATCGCGCCACCCCTGGCCATCGACGGGCCCGCGCTCACCATCCGCAAGTTCAAGAAGGACAAGCTGACGCTCGACCAGATCACCAAGTTCGGCGCGATCTCGCCGCCGGGCGCGGAGATCCTGAAGATCATGGGCAAGGTCCGCTGCAACATCGTCATCTCCGGCGGCACCGGCTCCGGCAAGACGACGCTGCTGAACTGCCTGACCAACTATATCGAGCATGACGAGCGCGTCATCACCTGCGAGGACGCCGCCGAGCTTCAGCTCCAGCAGCCCCATGTCGTGCGCCTCGAGACCCGCCCGCCCAATCTCGAAGGCACCGGCGCGGTAACGATGCGCGATCTTGTGAAGAACTGCCTGCGCATGCGCCCCGAGCGTATCATCGTCGGCGAGGTGCGCGGGCCTGAGGCCTTCGACCTGCTGCAGGCAATGAACACCGGCCATGACGGCTCGATGGGAACGCTGCATGCCAACACGCCGCGCGAGTGCCTGAGCCGTATCGAATCGATGATCACCATGGGCGGCTTCTCGCTGCCCTCGAAGACCTTGCGCGAGATGATCTGCTCCTCGGTCGACGTGATCATCCAGGCCCAGCGCATGCGCGACGGCTCGCGCCGCATCACCCACATCACTGAGGTGATGGGCATGGAAGGCGAGGTCATCATCACCCAGGACCTGATGACCTACGAGATTCTCGGCGAGGACACCGCCGGAAAGCTGATCGGGCGCCACCGCTCGACCGGCGTCGGGCGGCCCCGCTTCTGGGAGCGCGCCCGCTATTTCGGGGAAGAGCAGCGCCTGGCCGCCGCCCTCGACCAGCTCGAACAGATGGGCGAGGGCCATGTCGCCTGATCGCAGCAGCCCCGGCAGGATGGGCAGGCCATGAACACGAGCGTCCTCGCCGTCGCCGCTCTGGCCATGCTCGCGGTCGGCGGCGTGTTCTACGCGCTGTTCTACCCGATGCTCAGCGGCGAGAAGCGCGCCGAGAAGCGACGCAAGGAGTTCGCGACCCCGGTCACCGCGCGCGGCATGGACCGGGAGACCCAGGCGCGGATGAAGCGCGGCCAGATCGCGCAGAGCCTGAAAGAGATCGAGAACCGGGAAAACGCTCGCAACAAGGTCACGCTCGAAACCCGCATCGCCCAGGCCGGCCTGAACTGGTCGCGACAGAAATTCTATATCATCAGCGCTGTCACGGCGGTGGTCCTGGGCCTGCTGCTCTTCATGATGAGCGGCAATCCGCTTCTCGGCGCGGTGGGCCTCTTCATCGGCGGCTTCGGCTTACCAGTCTGGTTCCTCAAGCGCTGCAAGACCCGGCGGCTCAAGAAGTTCGGGATCGAGTTCCCCAATGCCATCGACGTGATCGTGCGCGGCATCAAGGCCGGGTTGCCGGTCAATGACTGCCTGCGCATCATCGCCAGCGAGGCGGCCGAGCCGGTGCGCGGCGAGTTCCGCCAGATCATCGAGGCGCAGGCGCTCGGCCTGCCGCTCTCGGAAGCGACGGTGAAACTGTTCGAGCGGATGCCCTGCGCCGAGGCGAATTTCTTCGGCATCGTCATCGCGATCCAGCAGAAGACGGGCGGCAACCTGTCCGAGACCCTCGGCAACCTCTCGCGCGTGCTGCGCGAGCGCCGCAAGATGCGCGACAAGATTCACGCGGTGTCGATGGAGGCCAAGGCATCGGCGGCGATCATCGGGTCGCTGCCACCGGTGGTCGCTGGGCTCGTCTACCTGACGACACCGAAATACATCGAGTTGCTCTGGCTGACCCAGGCCGGCAAATTCGCGCTGGTCGCCAGCGGCATCTGGATGCTCATCGGCGTGCTGGTGATGCGCAAGATGATCAATTTCGACATCTGAGGCGATGCGATGCTATCCCTGATCATCGCCAAAGTCACCGATCCGCAGTTCCTGCTGGCCTTGCTGGCCGCCGTCGCGGCGGCGGCCACGGTGCTGACCATCGCGATCCCGCTGACCGAGGGCAACAGCCTGCAGAAGCGGATGAAGAACGTCGCGACCGAACGGGACAAGATCCGCGCGCGCGAACGCGAGAGGCTGAACCGCCAAGGCGAGAAGGTGAGCCTGCGCCAGGAACCCAAGGCCTATATGCGACGCATCGTCGAACAGTTCAAACTGGGCGACTGGCTCGGCACGGAGACTGCCAAGCGGCAGCTCTCGATGGCGGGCTACAGGGGTCCGCAGGCGGAGATCGGCTTCCTGTTCTTCCGGCTTGCCGTCCCGGTCGGCCTCTTCCTGTTCACCCTCCTCTACGTCTTCGTGCTCAACGATTTCGGCCAGTCTTTCATGGTCCGGTGCGGCATCGCCATCGCAGCCGCCTATCTCGGCATCAAGGCTCCCGAGCTGTTCCTGTCCAATCAGATCAGCAAGCGCCAGGCCTCGATGCGCCAGGCCTTTCCCGATGCCCTCGACCTCCTGCTAATCTGCGTCGAATCCGGCATGTCGATCGAGCTCGCCTTCCGCAAGGTCTCGACCGAGATCGGCAGCCAGTCCGTGGCGCTGGCCGAGGAATTCGCGCTGTGCACGGCCGAGCTCTCCTATCTCGCCGAACGCAGGCTCGCCTATGAGAACCTGGCGCTGCGAACGGGGCTCGAGGGCGTCAAATCCGTCTCGACCGCCCTGATCCAGGCGGAGCGCTACGGCACGCCGCTCGGCACGGCGCTCAGGACGCTCGCACAGGAAAGCCGGGACCAGCGCATGAACGCCGCCGAGAAGAAGGCCGCCGCGCTGCCGCCGAAGCTCACCGTGCCGATGATCCTGTTCTTCCTGCCGGTGCTGTTCGTCATCATCCTAGTCCCGGCGCTGGTGCAGGTCTTCAAGTGGCAGTAAGCGCGCCGGGTTGTAGGATCTCACTGAAAATGAGCCTGTCTCATTCAATTTGAGCCTGACGATGGCGTATTTGAGCGTGACATGCGCAGAATACTCCTTCTGGCCGTCACGGGCCGAGCGACGCGCATCGAACAGGCTCTGCTCGGCCGCGATCAGCTCCGCGACCCCCGTCTCGCCTTGGCGATCACGTTGGCACCATCGGACGCCGCACGCCGGAGCGAACTGTCACTTGTCTCGCATGGTTACTCAGCCGCGTGCGCATAGGCGAGTGGCGAAGTCTCGGCGCTCGGCCCGGCCTCGACCTCATGGGCGGTTGCGACCGTCGGCTTGATCCGGAACCACGCAGCATAAAGCGCCGGCAGGAAGAGCAGGATGAGCACCGTCCCGACCGCCGTGCCGCCGATCAGCGTATAGGCCATCGAACCCCAGAAGACGGAGTGGGTCAGGGGAATGAAGGCCAGGACCGCGGCGAGCGCCGTCAGGATGACCGGCCGCGTGCGCTGAACCGTCGCTTCGATGACGGCATGATAGTCATCGAGCCCCGCGATCTGGTTCTCCTTGATCTGGTCGGTCAGGATCAAGGTGTTGCGCATCAGGATGCCCGCCAGCCCGATGAGGCCCAGGATCGCGTTGAAGCCGAAGGGCTGGTTGAAGGCGAGCAGCGTCGGCACCACGCCGATCAGGCCGAGCGGGGCGGTGAACAGCACCATCGTCATCATCGAGAACGACCGCACCTGGACCATGACGACGATCAGGGTCACGGCGATCATCAGCGGAAAAATCTTGCCAAGAGCATCGTTCGCCTTGGCTGCCTCCTCGATCGAGCCGCCCATGTCGATGCGATAGCCGGCCGGCAGCGCGTCGATCAGCGGCTGGAGCGCGGCCCGCACCTGCTTGGAGACCTCCGGAGGCTGCGTCGCCTCGTTAACTTCCGAGCGGACCGTGATCGTCGGCATCCGATCGCGCCGCTTCAGCACCGGCTCCTCGTAGCGGATCTCGGAGTGTCCGATCTGGTCGAGGGGGATCTGCCGCCCGTCCCGACTCATCAGGGAGAAGTCGGCGAGACGCGTCGGGTCGAGACGTTCGGCGCCGGCGCTGCGGGCGATGACCGGCACGTTGCGGATGTCTTCCCGGACCTGCGTGACCGGCACCCCGCTCAGCAGGAACTGGAGCTGCTGGCCGACCTGCGCCGGCGACAGGCCGATCAGGTTGAGGCGGTCCTGGTCCGGCACGAAGCGCAGGACCGGCGTGCGGTTGCCCCAGTCGCGGTTCGCTTCCCTGACATCGGGGATGCCGCGCATGACCTGCAGGGCCTGTTCGGAGATCTTGTAGAGTTCAGCCGGGTCGGGGCCGACGATGCGGAACTCGACGGGGAATACCGAGGGAGGCCCGAAGACGAATTGCGTGGCGCGGACATAGGCCTCGGGCGCGAGCCCGTTCGAGATCTCCTCTCGCAGCCGAAGCTTGAGCTCTTCACGCGCATGGGCATCCGGCGTCAGCACGACGATCTTGGCGAAGGCCGGATCGGGCAGCTCCGGCGAAAGCGCGAGGAAGAAGCGCGGCGCGCCCTGACCGACATAGCTGGTGACGATCTTGGCTTCGGGCTGCCGTTCGAGCCAGCGCTCGACCTTTTGGACTGCGGCGGTCGTGGTCTCGATGCTGCTGCCTTCCGGCAGGCGGATTTCAACGAGCACCTCGGGCCGGTCGGAGGTGGGGAAGAACTGCTGCTTCAGCCCGCCCATGCCGACGCCGGAGAGAGCGAAAGCGATGCCGACGATCGCGCAGGTCAGAAACTTGTGGTCGACCGCGAAGGTGATGAGCCGCCGCAGACGCCGATAGTTCGGCGTGTCGTAGATCGCGTGCGTACCGCCTTCGATCGGCTTGATCTCCGGCAGCATCTTGACGCCGAGATAGGGCGTGAACACCACCGCTACGATCCAGGACACGATCAGCGCAAAGCCGACCACCCAGAAGATGTTGCCGGCGTATTCGCCGGCCGTGGAAGAGGCGAAGCCGACGGGCAGGAAGCCGGCGATCGTCACCAGCGTGCCCGAGAGCATGGGCGCGGCGGTGTGGCTCCAGGCATAGGCGGCCGCCTTGATGCGGTCCATGCCCTCTTCCATCTTCACGACCATGACCTCGATGGCGATGATGGCGTCGTCGACGAGGAGGCCGAGCGCCAGGATCAGCGCGCCGAGCGTGATCCGGTCGAAGAACCGGCCGGTCTCCAGCATGATGAAAAACACGGCCGCGAGCGTGATGGGGATCGCCGCTGCGACCACGATCCCGACGCGCCAGCCGAGGCTGAGCAGGCTGACGAGCAGCACGACGCCGAGCGCCATCGCGAACTTCATCATGAACTCGTCGACGGACGCGGCGATGTTGACCGCCTGGTCCGTTACCTTTTCGAGCGACATGCCGAGCGGCAATGTCCGGCCGATCGCGGCGGTCTTGTTCTCGAGATCCTTCCCGAGCGTCAGCCCATTCCAGCCGTCCTGCATCACTGCGGCGAGCATGAGACTGGGCTCGCCTTGATGCCGGATAATGAAGCTCGGCGGATCCTCGTAGCCGCGGCGGACATCCGCGATGTCGGACAGCTTGAGGGTCCGGCCTCCGGCGACGATCGGCGTGTCGGCGATGGCCTGGACACCCTCATAGGCGCCGTCGACCCGGATGAAGACGCGCGGGCCCTTGGTGTCGACCGAGCCCGCCGCCGTGACCGTATTCTGACGCTGCAGGGCGGTGACGATGTCCTGGGCGGAAACGCCCAGCGTCGCGAGCTTCGCATAGGAAAACTCGACGAAGATCTGCTGGGGGCGCTCGCCAAGGATGTTGACCTTCTTGACGCCGGGAACGTGCAGGAGATCCTGCCGAATGGTTTCGGCTTGCCGCGCCAGCTCCCGCATGGGCAGACCCTGCGCCTTCAGCGCATAGAGCGCGAAGCTGACGTCGGAATACTCGTCGTTGACGAAGGGACCGAGCACGCCGGGCGGTAGGTTGCGCGCCTCGTCGGCGAGCTTCTTCCTCGCCTGATAGAACTCCTCCTGCACCTTGGAAGGCGGCGTGGCGTCCTTCAGGTTGACCGTGAGGTAGGCATAGCCCGGGCGTGTCGTCGTCTCGACGCGGTCGTACCAGGCAAGTTCCTGCAGCCGCTTCTCCAGCGGCTCGGCGACGAGGTCCTGCATCTCGCGGGCCGTCGCGCCAGGCCAGACGGAGGTGACCGTCAGCGTCTTGATGGTGAAGCTCGGATCCTCGGCGCGCCCGAGCTTGACGAAGGCGTAGGCGCCAGCCGCGACGAGCAGGAGGATCGTGAAGAGGGTGACGGCGCGTTCGCGGACCGCGATGGCCGAGAGATTGAAGCTCATCGCGAGGCCGCCTTGACGTTCGAGGAAGTCCGGACCGGCTGGCCTTCGCGCAGGAGATGCGCCCCGAGCGACACGATCTGGCGGCCGGCCTGCAGCCCCGAGACGACCGCCGTTTCGCTTGTGACGCGAACGAGACGCACGGGTTGGAACGTCACGGCGGAGCCCGCATCGTCGAGAAGCCAGACGCCGGTCTTCTGTCCGTCGTCGAGAACTGCTCCGAGCGGAATCTCCGTCTCGGCGTCAGTCGCTATATCGGACAAGCGGACCGTAACGGTCGCACCCAAAGGCGCCAGCGCAGCCTCGCTTTCGAGGACGTAGCGAGCCTCATAGGTCCGGGTCTGCGGATCGGCCGAGTCGGATAGCTGGCGCAGAGTGGCGCGGAAGCTGCGCCCCGCGACGCCGTAGAGCGTCGCCTGCGCGGCGGAGCCGATCGGGGGCCTGACCGTTTCGGGCAGGACCACCAACGCCTCTCGCGGACCCGTCTGCGCGAGCCGGGCGACCACCTGCCCTGCCGCGACGACCTGCCCGGGCTCAGCCAGGGTCTCGACGATGATCCCGTCCGCGTCGGCGACCAGTACGGCATAGTTGAGTTCGTTTTCCGCGACATTCGCCTCGGCTTCTGCCGCGGCGGCCTGGGCCTTGGCGGTGTCGAGCGCGGCCTTCGCCTGCTCGTAGCGCTGGGGGCTGGCGGCGAATCCGTTCTTCACGAGTACCGCGTAGCGCGCCTCGTCGGCCGTCGCCTGCGTCAGCACGGCCCGGGCGGCGATGGCCGCGTTGCGCTTGGCGGTGAGCGCCAACCGCAGATCGGTCTCGTCAACCCGCAGAAGCGGCTGTCCCGCCTTCACGGACTGGCCGATATTGACCAGCCGCTCGACGACCTTGCCCGGGACGCGAAAGCCGAGATTGCTCTGGACGCGTGCCGCAATGACGCCCGTAAAGCGCCGGTCGGCGCCTGTGACCGGGCTTGCCGTCGACACGCGCACGATCGGCGGTTCCTGCCGGGAGTCGACAGCCGCCAAAGGAGCGGCTTTGTGCCCGATCAGCATAACGGCGCCCCCGATCCCGGCGGCGACCACGATGCCCCCGACTGCGAGCAGGGCGAACCGGGATTTCCTTGTCATGATGCTTACCAAATAGATTGCGTCCGACATCTATGACGGTTATAGAGTGTGAACGCAATCTAATTTTTTGGAGCACGGCATGCGGGTCTCCCGAGAGCAAGCGGCACAGAACAGGGAGCGGGTGATCGAGACGGCGAGCCGGCTCTTTCGCGAGCACGGCTTCGACGGCATTGGCCTCAAGGACCTGATGGCCGGAGCCGGCCTGACGCAGGGCGGCTTCTACAAGCAGTTCGCCTCGAAGGATGAATTGACAGCGCTGGCATCGCGGCGAGCGATCGCCAGTTCGGCCGAGCGCTGGTCGTCCGCAGCCGCCTCTCGCCCGGATGACCCGCTTTCGGCCGTAGCGGAGTTCTACCTCAGCCCGGAGCACGTCGCGGAGCGCGCCGAAGGATGCGCGTTCGTCGCGCTCGCATCCGACGCGGCCCGGCAGGGCCCGGAGGTGAAGGCCGAGTTCGAAGCCGGCATCCGCGCGAACCTCGACATGATCGCAAGCCTGTCCGGTGAGGAGAACAGCGATGCGCTTCTGGCAAAACTGTCGATGATGGTCGGTGCGGTCCTGCTGTCGAGGACGGTCAACGACGAAACGCTGGCGCGCCGGATCCTGAACGCGGCGGGCTCTCAGATTGACGGCCATGCGAAGACGACCAAAGGCGTGCAGTAAGCGCCGCAGAAACCGCGCTCAACGGACCGCAATCGGGCCTCAATCCGCTTCGATCCGAAGTCCACGTCGTCAGTGGCCCCATCGTCCTGCTTCCCGCGGATCCAGCCGCCCTCGGCACGCTGGCGGGCCTGCCGGTCCGCCATGCCGCGCCAGGTACCGTGCGACTTCGCCACCACCGGTATAGCAGATATCGCCGAACGGTTTTCCCAATCGGACGGCGAACATGGGGTGTCGGTGTTGAGCGGAAGCGATTGATCCTCGATGCGGATCGCTCGTAAGCTCACAACGGGACACAGCATCGATCGCACGGACTATGCCGACGCCTCCGGTCGGCCGGGGCATCGGCAAAAGCAGAGCTGCTTTTTCGACACTGGTCGGGCTCGGTTTGCAGATCTTCCGTCGACTCGGGCTGAATTATCGCACACAGGCAGCGGTCAAATCGGCAATCTCATGAGGCCACTCCACAAATATTCGCTCGATGGAGACGAAGGCCTCTTGCCATGCGGGGCCACGAACAGCCGCATCTGAAAGGCAGCGTCATGGGACTTCGCTTCATCTTCATGCTGACGCGCAACGACCGCACGGTCGAGGACGCCGCGCAGCAGCTGCAGACTGCGCTCAGCCTCGGCGTCCGCCATATCGGCTTCAAGGATATCGGTCTCCCGATCTCGCAGCTCAAGGCACTGAACGCTGCGATCAAGGCGGGGGGAGCGACCTCCTATCTCGAGGTCGTCTCGCTCGACCGCGACAGCGAGACCGCATCGGCCAGGGCCGCCCTCGACATCGGTGTCGACATGCTGCTCGGCGGCACTCATGCCGAGGATGTGCTGCCGATCATTGCAGGCTCGTCGATCCAATACTGCCCCTTCCCTGGGCGCATCGTCGGCCACCCAAGCGTGCTGGAAGGCAGCATCGAGGAGATCGTCGACAGCGCGAGGTCGCTCGCCGCGCGCGACGGCGTGCATGGGCTCGATCTCCTCGCCTATCGCTCCAAGGGCGACGTTCCAGCTCTGATGATGGCGGTCTGTAAGGCGGTCTCGAAGCCGGTCTACATCGCCGGGTCGATCGACACGCCCGAGCGTATCGCCATCGTGAAGGAGGCTGGTGCAGCCGGCTTCACCATCGGCACTGCCGCTCTTGACGGCAAGTACCCCGCCGGCAGCAAGAGCGTGCCCGTCTTCGTGCACAGGGGCACCCTGCTCATGGAGTTCCGCGATCGCGAGGAAACCGTGCGCGAAGGCGAGTTCATCGTGATTCCGCACGGCGTCGAGCATCGGCCGGCTGCGTCCGCGGGCTCCTGCGAGGCCGTGGTCATCGCGCCGGCTTGAGGCCCGCCGAGGCGTTGGACGACCGCGATTGGCATATCCGCCTCGCGGAGGTCGTTTTTATGATCGCGAGACCGAAGGCGCGGTCCTTGACCTAAGCGAAACCCGAAAGCTCATGGGCGACATAGGGCTCCTCCAGGGCGGCGATATCCGTCTCGGAGAGCCTCAAAGGCAGCGCCGCCAGCGCATCGTCGAGCTGCGCCATCTTGGTGGCACCGATCAGAGGCGCCGTGACGCCGTTCTTGTGCAGCAGCCAGGCCAGCGCGATCTGGGCGCGCGGAACCCCGCGCTGTTCTGCGATGTCCCCCACCCGGTCGACCACGGCGCGGTCGGCGCTCTTTGACTTGTCGTAAAAGCCCTTGCCGACCTCGTCGGCCGCGGCACGCGCCGTCGCCGGCTCGTCCTGCCAGGGCCGCGTCAGCCGGCCGCGCGCCAGCGGCGACCAAGGAACCACGCCGATGCCCTCGGAACGGCAGAGCGGCAGCATCTCGCGCTCCTCCTCGCGGTAGAGGAGGTTCAGATGGTTCTGCATCGAAACGAACGGCGCCCAGCCATGCTGGCGCTGCAAGCCCAACGCCTTCATGAATTGCCAGGCATGCATGGAGGACGCGCCGAGATAGCGCGCCTTGCCCGCCTTCACGACGTCGCTCAACGCCTCCAGCGTCTCCTCGATCGGCGTCTCATAATCCCAGCGATGGATCTGGTAGAGATCGACATAGTCGGTACCGAGGCGCTTCAGGCTGGCGTCGATCTCGGAGAAGATCGCCTTGCGCGACAGACCCTGGCCGTTCGCGTCGGGACGCATCCGGCCATAGACCTTGGTGGCGATGACGACCGCCTCGCGCGTCGTGAAGTCGCGGATGGCGCGGCCGAGCACCTCCTCGCTGGCGCCGTCCGAATAGACATTCGCCGTGTCGAAGAAGTTGATGCCGGCTTCCAGCGCCTTGCGGATGAAGGGGCGCCCCTCCTCCTCACCCATCACCCAGCTATGATTGCCGCGGGTCGGGTCGCCATAGCTCATGCAGCCCAGGGCGATGCGCGATACTTTGAGGCCGCTGCGGCCGAGATTGCGATAGTCCATGATGTCCTCGGAACGGATCGAAGGCCGGTTCAGTCGGTGAAGATCGCGCTGTCCATGAGCTGCGGATCGCGGGGAATGAGCGGCATGAAGTCCATCCGCTCGAGGATGTCGCGGCGGATATCGACGCCGGGCGCGACTTCGCTCAGGACGAGCCCCTCGTTTTCGAGGTTGAAGACAGCCCGCTCCGTCACGAACACCGCCTTGTGGCCGCGCTTCAGCGCCTGTTTGCCGGAATAGGTGATCTGCTCGACCTTGCCGACAAGCTTTCGCACATGGCCGTGCTGTGCGATCGCCAGCTTGCCGTCGCCGAGCTGAAGCTTGCTGCCCTTGGTATCGAAGGTTCCGCAGAACACGACCTTCTTCGCGTTCTGGGCGATGTCCATGAAGCCGCCGGGCCCGACGGTCAGGCCGCCGAGCTTGGAGACGTTGACGTCACCCGCCTCGTCGAGCTCGCCGAAGCCGAGGAAAGCGGTGTCGAGGCCGCCGCCGGCATAGAAGTCGAACTGCGAGGGGCCGTCGATCATGGCCGAGGCGCTGCGCGCGAAGCCGAAGAGCAGGCCCACGAGCAGCGAGCCGCCATAGGTGCCGTGCTCGATGGTCTGGTAATAGCGCCCGACCTCGCCGCGCTCCGCCACCATCTTGGCGACGCCCTCGCCGATGCCGACACCGAAATTGATGACGTCGCCCTCGGTCAATTCCTGGTAGGCGCGCCGGGCGATCAGCGAACGAATGTTGAGCGGCTCCGGCGGATCGAGCGGGGTGGGCCCGCGGCGCTCGCCGGAGATCAGCGGATCATAGGGCAGGTCGTAGCTCATGCGCTGATCGGGATCGACGACGACCGCGTCGACGATGGCGCCGGGAACCCGGACCGATCGCGCCGGAAGCGAGTTCACATCCACCGCCGTGCGGACCTGCGCGATGACGATGCCACCGGAATTATGCGCCGCGAGGGCCGCCGCATAGACATCGACATTCGCCGCCTCCTGGTCGAGGCTGATATTGCCGTCCGCGTCCCCGAAGGAGCCGCGGATGATCGCGACATTGATCGGGAAGGATTTGTACCAGAGCAGTTCCTGCCCGCCGAGATTGACCACCTCGACCAGATCCTCCTTGGCGGAGGCGTTCATCTTGCCGCCCTGGTGCCGCGGGTCGACGAAGGTGCCGAGGCCAACATGGGTGAACAGGCCCAGCCGCTGCCCGCCGATCTCGCGATAGAGCTGCATCACGCAGCCGCTCGGCAGGACATAGGCCTCGATCTTCTCGTCGCGGGCCATCTCCTGCATCTTCGGCGACCAGACCCAGTGGCCGCCGATGACGCGCTTGACCAGCCCCTCATGCGCGAAATGGTTCATCCCCTCGCTCTTCTTGTCGCCGATCCCGAGCGCATGCAGCACGGTGAGGTTGCGCGGATAGCCGGTCGAGAGAAAGCGGCGCGAGACCGCGCGGAAGGTATGCGTCGCCTCCATCAGGCCGCCGCCGCCGCCGACCAGCGCGACGGTGTCGCCATCCTTGATCAGCCCGACGGCCTGATCGGCGCTCATGAACTTGTTGCGGGCCATCAGTTGGCCTCCGCCTGGCCTGCGCCCGGCTTGCGCGGCACCATCAGCCGGTGCTCGCCCTCCTGCACCACCTCGCCATGCTGGTTGAGGAGCGCGATGGCGATGGTCAGGATGCCCATGTCGCTGCGGCTCTTCGGAATGCGCATGTCGGCGACGCGGAACTTCACCTGCAAGGTGTCGCCGATCCGGATCGGCTTCTTGAAGTTCCAGCTCCAGCCCAGCGCGATGCCGTCATGGAAGAAGCCGGACTGCACCTTCATGCCGTCGGTCAGCGACAAGCCCATCAGCCCATGCGCGATGCGCCCGCCGAACACCGTCGACTGGGCATAAACCTCGTCCATATGGATCGGCGAGAAGTCGCCGGCGACGCCGGCATAGGCCAGGACATGGCCCTCGGTGACGGTGACACGCGGCGTCAGGCGTTCGTCGCCGATCTGGATCTCTTCGTAGAACTTGCCCGGAAGCATGATGGGTCCCTTTGGAAAATGTCTGCGGCGATGGGCGCTGCCCGCGCCGCTGGCGATGCGTCAGTGCAGGAGCTGCCCGAGGAAGGCTTGCGTCCGGGGATTCTGCGGGTTCGCGAAGAAGGGCTCAGGCTTGCCCATCTCGACGATCTGTCCGGCATCCATGAAGATCACGCGGTCGGCGACCTTGCGGGCGAAGCCCATCTCATGGGTGACGCAGAGCATCGTCATGCCGTCCTCTGCGAGGCCGACCATGGTGTCGAGCACCTCCTTGACCATCTCGGGGTCAAGCGCCGAGGTCGGCTCGTCGAACAGCATGATCTTCGGCGTCATGCAGAGCGCGCGGGCAATCGCGACGCGCTGCTGCTGGCCGCCGGAAAGCTGCGCCGGATATTTCAGCGCCTGGTCGGCGATCCGCACGCGGGTGAGAAAGCGCATCGCCAGCTCCTGCGCCTCCTTCTTCCGCGTGCCGCGCACCTTCATCGGCGCCAGCATGCAGTTCTCCATCACCGTGAGATGGGGAAAGAGGTTGAACTGCTGGAACACCATGCCGACTTCGGCGCGCACGGTGTCGATGTTCTTCTGCCCGGCGCCGAGATCGTATCCGTCGACGACGAGGCGTCCTTCCTGATAGCGCTCGAGGCTGTTGACGCAGCGGATCAGCGTCGATTTGCCCGAGCCCGACGGCCCGCAGATGACGATCCGCTCACCGCGCGCAACAGTCAGCGCGATGTCCTGCAGGACCTGGAAGGTGCCGAACCATTTCCGCAGGCCCGCGATCTCGATGATCGGGGCGTCGGCGGATGCACTCGCGCGGCTTCGTTGATCGGGATTGACTGACATGGCCTTGCTCATTCCGGAGAGTGGCGGGCGGCGGGGACGCCGCCCGCGCGGTTACTGCACCATCGAAACCGGGAGCGCGGCTTCGCCCTCGCCCGTCTTCGGCATCTCGGCGAGGTCGCCACCGATCCACTTCTTGTAGAGCGCCGGCAACTCGCCGCTCGCCAGCTTGCGGGCGACGAAATCGCTTAGATAATCGGCCCATTCGCGCGAGCCGGGCCGCACCGCGAAGGCGTTATAGGCGCGCGCCACGATGAACTTCTGCTCGAACTTGCCGGGACCGGCCACCTGGGCGATGTTCGGAACCTGGGTCGCGGCGCCGCCGATCATGTCGACCTGCCCCGCGATCAGCGCCTGCACGGTCGCGGCGTCATCGTCGAAGCGCTGGATGGTGGCACCCGCCGRCGCCGCCTTGGTGATGGCGATGTCCTGCGGCGTGCCGCGCGGAACGCCGACCCGGACGCCCTTTAGGTCGTTCCAGCCTTTGATGTTGGCCGAGGCCTTGCCGATATAGATCGTGTCGTTGGTGGTGTAGGGCCGCGAGAACAGCACGACCTTCTGCCGGTCGGCGAAGATGCCCATCACCGCCGCCAGCACGTCGACCTGCCCGGTCAGCAGCGCGGCGACGCGGTTACTCGACGTGACCGGCGTGACCTCGGCCTTCACGCCGAGATCCTTCGCCAGCATCTCGCCGAGCTCGATGTCGAAGCCCGTCAGCTTGCCGGAAGCATCACTGAAGCCCCAGGGCACCTGGGAGACCTGCGAGCCGATCTTGAGCACGCCGCCCTTCTTGATCGACTCCACCGTCTGCGCCGCAGCGGCTCCGGCCATCGCGGATGCGGCTGCCAGCACGATGGCCGAAGCCAGCGCCGTACGCCGGAACGTCTGAATCCAGTTCATGGGTGTTTCCTCCGGTTGATGTTGTTTTCAGGGGTCGTCAGGTCTTCACGGCGAAGCGCTTCTCGAGGCGCATGCTCAGGCGTGAAAGCGGGAAGCAGAGGACGAAGTAGACGATCGCCGCGCAGCCATAGGCGAGCAGCGGCTTGTAGGTCGCGCTGGCGATGATCTGGGCGGCACGGGACAATTCGACGAAGCCGATGATCGCGGCGAGCGAAGTGCCCTTGATGAGCTGCACCATGAAGCCGACGGTCGGCGCGACGGAGATCCGCATCGCCTGCGGCAGCACGACGTTGCGCATGCGGGAGGCATAGCTCAGGCCCAGCGCATAGGCGGCCTCAGTCTGCCCGCGCGGCACGGCCTGGATGCTGCCGCGCCAGATCTCTCCGAGGAAGGCGCTGGCATGCAGCGTGAAGCCGATGGCGACGGCGATCCAGGGGTTCACCTTGTAGCCRAGCACCGGCAACCCGTAGAACACGAGGAAGAGCTGCATCAGCAGCGGCGTTCCCTGGAAGAAGTCGATGTAGAAGCCGGCGCAGCGCTGCAGCCATGTCCGTTCCGAAGTGCGCATCAGCGCAACCGCGAGCCCGACGACACCGCCGCCGACGAAGGCGATCAGGGAGAGAAGGATCGTCGCCTGCACACCCGAGAGGATGGCGAGCGCTTCCGGCAGACCGAATTGCCTGATCATGGCGCCCTCACTTCACCGGATAGGAGAAATAGACGCGGTCGATCAGCTTGAACAAAGTCGCGAAGCCGAACGACATCGTCAGGTAGAGGATCGTCGCGACGATGTAGATCTCGAAGCTGCGGAAGGTCAGCGTATCGATCGACTGGGCGATCGAGGTCAGCTCCTCCGCCGAGATCGACGAGACGATGCTGGTCGTCAGCAGCGTCAGCACGAACTGGCCGGACAGAGCCGGGAAGATGATCCGCAGCGCCGGCTTCAGGACGATGTGGCGGAAGATCTGCAGCGGCTTGAGGCCGAGCGCCGTGCCGGCCTCGTACTGGCCGCGCGCGATCGCGTCGATGCCGCCGCGGATGACCTCCGCCGAGAAGGCCCCGCAGTTGAGGCTGAGCGCCAGGATGGCGGCGCTCCAGGGCTGGAAGCTGATGCCGAGCGCCGGCAGGCCGAAGAAGATGAAGAAGACCTGCACCAGGAACGGCGTGTTCCGGATGAKCTCGACATAGGTGCCGGCCGCGATCCGCGCCGCCGTGAACCGGCTTCGCTTGGCAAGCGCCGTCAGGATGCCGATCGTGAGCCCGGCCGAGATCGAGATCGCCGAGAGCAGGATCGTCAGCCAGCAGCCGCGCAGCAGCTGCTCCCAATAGGGAAGCAGGACCGAGAAATCGAACTGATACGTCAAGGTTTCCTCCAGGCGCCCCGGTCTTTCGCCGGGGTCGGTGTCTCAGGGGATGCGGAAGAACTCCCGGTAGAGGGGAATCTGCTCGTTCAGCATCGGAAGTCCGGGATGCGTCCGCAGGCCGCGCGCAGCAGCCTCGCGCAGCAGCCGCGTCTGCGCCGGCTTCATGATGATGTCGGCGACGATGGCTTCGGCGCGCAGGCCATCCAGCGCGAAGGGCAGCGGATCATCCTCGCGCAAACCCAGCGGCGTGGCGTTCACCACCACGTCGCTCGCCGGATCGAGAGAGCTTGCGGCCCGCGCAAGACCCGGCCAGCGCTCGCCAAGACGGCCCGCGAGCGCTTCTGCCCGCGCCGGATCGATATCGACGACCGACACTGTCGATGCCCCCGCCTGCAGGACCGCGGCGGCGATCGCGACGCCCGCCCCTCCTGCGCCGACGAGGGTGAGGCGCTTGCCCGCGATGGCGTGGCCGGCGCCGAGAAGACCCCGCACAAAGCCCGCACCGTCGAAATTGTCGCCAGACCAACTGCCGTCTGCCTCGCGCCGCATCGCATTGACGGACCCCGCCAGCCGCGCGGCCTCGCTGAGCCGATCCGCGTGACGGCAGACCGCGAGCTTGTGCGGCACCGTGACGAGGAAGCCGTCGAGATTGCCGATCCGCTTCAGGCCTTCGACGACGGCAGCCAGATCGCCGGGCGACACCTCCACCGGAATCAGCGCGGCATCCACGCCCCGCTCGCGGAAGAGCCGGTTCATCATGGCCGGCGCCATGACCTGCGCCACCGGGTCGCCGAGCACGGCGAAGAGGCGCGTGCGACCGGTGATCGACTCCACGGCTGGAGCATCGCGCTTGTCGTTGACGAAGGAGGCTACCGCCACGGATCGGGCCCGTTCGATAAAGTGGAACTGGTTCCATAAATATCATAGTTCCACTGCGGTCAAGAGAAGTGACACTGCGTTCCAATTTGAATAAGCTTCCAATTGGAATGGAGGCGCCATGGATCGGGCGATCGCGATTATCGAGATGCTGTCGCGCCACGCCGGCGGCCTGCCGCTGATGGCGATCGCCGACGCATTGGCGATCCCCCGCAGTGCGACGCATAGGCTGCTCGCCGATCTCAAGGACGAAGGCTATGTCCGCCAGGAGTTCGAGGGCGGGGCCTATCGGCTGACGGCCAAGATCGTCGCGCTCGGCTTCAGCCACCTGGCTTCCGCCGGGGTGACCACCCGGATCCAGCCGCTTCTCGACCAGCTCGCCGACAAGACCGGCGAGCTGGTGACGCTGGCCGTGATCCACGACGAGAAACTGATCCGCGTCGCGAAGGCGCAAGGTGCGCGGCGCGGGCTGCTCTACAACCCCGATGAAGGCGCCGRGGTCTATCTGGCCGCGACCTCGAACGGCCATGCCTGGTTGTCCTGCCTGGACGAGGACGAGGCGCTGCAATTGGCGGCCCGGCAGGGCCTGAAGCGCGAGGGATACGGCCCCAACGCGCCGCGGACGATGCGCGAGCTGCTGGGCTTCGTCGAGACCGCACGGGAACTGGGCTACGCCAAGATCTTCGAGACCTACGAGCCAGGAACCGCGGCCATCGCCGTCGCGGCTTTCAGCGAGCGCTCGAAACGCCCGATCGGCACGATCAGCGTTGCCGGCCCCGTCATCCGCATGACGAGCGAAGCGATGGATCGCATCCTGCCGCCGCTGCGCGAAACGGCGGAGGCAATCGCCAAGGCCAGCGAGGAACTGCCCTTGTTCCCCGGGACGGCGCACTGACATGTCCAGTCGAATCCGGGCTCTCGGCATGCTTGAAACATTGGCGCAGTATCCGAACGGCCTTGCCCCGCGCGAACTGGCGCAACTGCTGAAGATTCCACAGGCCGCAGCCGAGCGGACGGTTCAGGGGCTCGTCGAAGGCGGCTTTGTCTTCCGCTCGCCCGATGGCGCGGTGCGCCTCAGCGTCAAGCTCGCGGCGCTGGGGCTCGCCTATCTCGGAACCAGCGGCATCACCGACCTCGTCCAGCCCATTCTCGACGACCTCGCCAAGCGAACGGGGGAATTGGTGAGGCTCGCGGTCGTCGAAAGCGACCATCTGACCTGGGTCGCCAAATCCCAGAGCGCGCAAAGCGGACTGTTCTACGTCCCCCATACCGAGACCGAAGTCTATCTTGCCGCCACCGCGAACGGGCAGGCCTGGCTCGCGAGCCTCGACGATGCGCAGCTGCGGATGGTGGTCGAAAGACAAGGCTTGCATCGGCCGGATCTGGGGCCCAACGCGCCGCGCACGATCGATCAGCTGCTCGAGCAAATCGAACAGACGCGCAGGCTCGGCTACGCCTGCGTGACCGAGGCCTACGAGGTCGGCACATCAGCCATGGCCACCGCGATCCGCAAGCGCGGCGTCGGGCATCCGGTCGGAACGATCAGCGTAGCAGGCCCGACGATCCGGATGACCCGGGAACGGATGGCCGAGATCGCCCCCTGGCTGCAGGCGAGCGCCAACGAACTCGGCGCGGCGGCGGCTTCATCACCCTTGTTCAGTCTTCATTAGCTGGCCCTGATCGGGCCACGCTCGTAGCCGGCCGATCGCCGGCGTCCTCCTCGACGGGTCAGCCTTGATCCTGTGTGCTGGCCGCGCCCGGCCCTTGCGCCAAGGGCGGCTTCGGCGCCGGCTGCACGCGGGCTTTTCCCTTCAGCAGATCCCAGCTGTTCTGCTGGCTGACGCTGCGCTTGAGATATGCGATGGCCGCCGCCGCTTCCGCCGGGCTCTGGTCCTGGCGAGCGAGCGTCTCCGCCTCGCCGAAACGGCCCTGCAGGCCGAGGACGAGGACCAGATTCTGGCGGACGCGCGCATCGGCCGCGGGCGTGGCCGCCGCTTGGCGCAGGACGCGCTCCGCCTCCGGCAGGTTCCGCGACAGCGCCAGCGACAGCCCGAGATTGGACATCACCGTCGGCTCGTTCGGCACGAGCTTCAATGCGGTCTGGTAGAGCTGCTGCGCCCGGTCGTGCTCGCCGAGCTGGTCGGCGACGGTGCCCTGGGCCGAGAGAATGCGCCAATCCGGCCGCTCCGGCGAATGCGCGCGGGAGAGCACCTCGTCGGCCTCGCGCAGGCGGCCATTGTCGGCGAGCGAACGGCCATAGGCCCCGAGCAGTTCGCGATCGTCCTGATGCACGAGCACCGCGTTCTGGAGAACGGCGAGGGCCTGTGCATGTTGTTCGGAGGCGCGCAAGGCACGCGCATAGTAGAACGCCGCGTCGCGATCCTTCGGATTGGCGTCGTAGCGCCTGGCCCAACTGTCGCGCTCGGCCTGCCAGTCGGAGGCCGTGCGCGGCTGGGCCGGCTGGCTGCGGCCGATCGAGCCGGTGATGTCGCCGGGGCCGCCGCGGCTCTGGCAGCCGGCGAGCGCCAGCGCCGCAAGGCCAACGGCGAAACCGAGACCGGCACGCCGGCGACGCGGGAACGGAGGGCGGGAAGCGGGCTGTGTTTGCGACATGGGCCGGATAGCCTCGCGGACTTACGTCCTGATGGGTTCGTCTGGTCGCTCCGGTGATAAAGCGTTAACCCTAATGCATTGTTAACCAGCCGCTCCCGCCGCCCCGAAACCGGTTTCCGCCCGTGCACAGCCTCCTGACCTCCGCCGCCGCCGCCGCGATCCCCGTTCATGCCGTTTCCGCGCCGGGCTGGCCCGATCTTCAGGAACGCCTGACATCCGAGCAGGGGAGCTTCGCGCTGGCGCAGGGCTTCACGGCGCGGACGGGGCAGCATTGCTTCCTGCCGGATGCCCAAGGGCGGCTCGCCGCCGTGCTGCTCGGCCTCGACAGGCCGGGCCGCAACCGCGATCCCTTCGCGCCCGCGCGGCTGGCGGCGCAATTGCCGGCGGGGGACTATGCGCTCGCGGGAGAGATCGACGATCCCGACCTGGCCACGCTCGGCTGGCTGCTGCAGGGCTACCGTTTCGACCGCTACCGCAAGCCTGCGCCGGCGAAGGCCCGGCTCGTCCTGCCCGCGGGCGTGGACGGGGCGGAGATCAGCCTGATCGCCGAATCGGCGATGCTGGCGCGTGACCTCGTCAACACGCCGGCGAACGACATGGGCCCCGACGAGATCGAGGCGGCGATCCAGGTGCTCGCGGCCGAATGCGGCGCGAGCGTCACCAGCATCGCCGGCGACGAGTTGATCGCCGAGAACCTGCCGATGATCCATGCGGTCGGCCGGGCCTCGCCACGGGCGCCGCGCCTCATCGATCTGGTCTGGGGCGATCCGGCCCATCCGAAGGTCACGCTCGTCGGCAAGGGCGTCGCCTTCGACACCGGCGGGCTCGACATCAAGCCCGCGGCCGCCATGCTGCTGATGAAGAAGGATATGGGCGGGGCGGCCGCCGCGATCGCCGCCGCCCGGATGATCATGCCTGGGGCCGGAATTGCCGCCCTTCTACACGCATGACGAAGGGCTCGCCGCCGAGATCGCGCGGATCGGCCTCGCGGTGAACGATCCGGTCTGGCGACTGCCGCTCTGGGCTCCCTATGACCGCATGCTCGATTCCAAGATCGCCGATGTGAACCATGTTTCGAGCGGCGGCATGGCCGGCTCCATCACGGCGGCGCTCTTCCTCAACCGCTTCGTCGAACGCACGCAGTCCTACGCCCATTTCGACATCTATGGCTGGAACCCCACAACCAAACCCGGCCGCCCGGAAGGCGGCGAATGCCAGGCGGCGCGATTGAGCTATGCGCTGGCGAAGCAACTCTACCCGGCCGGTTAAGGCTGATCGGCGAAGCCGATTGCGCCTTTCCCCCTGCAGGATAATGATACGGGTCCGTAACGATCTGGAACCCCGTCCGCATGCCGTTGGAGATCAGGCCCTCGCAGGCACTCAGGCTCTGGCGGCAGGTGCATCTCGATCTGGTGCGGGACGGGCAGGCCGATCTCTCGGCCCGCCAGACCGCGATCCTGCTCACGGTCTATCTCGAATTGCCGCCACATACGGTCAGGGGACTGGCGAGGCAGCTCGGCGTGACCAAGCCGGTCATCACCCGCGCGCTCGACACACTCGGCAAGCTCGGCCTGCTCACCCGCAAGCGCGACGAGGAGGACCGGCGCAATGTCGTGATCCAGCGCACCGTCGCGGGGGCGCTGGCCGTGGAGCGGCTGGGAGACCTCGTCACCGAGCATGCGAAGGAGATCGGGGCGGGTTGAGACCTCCTCCGCCCTGGATCGCTTCGGTGCCGGCGCTCCCCACAATGACGATCTCGTCCGACATGCTCTAGGGTGCCGCCATGACCGTGATTCTCGACCGTCGCATCACCGCCTTCCGCCCCGATCTCGCAGCCAGCCATCTGCGCGGGCAGGTCAAGGCACCCGCCTTCGCCGAGCCGCAGCCGATGCGCGTGGTCGCAGCCTCCGCGCCGCTGCGGCGCGAACCGCGACCGGACGCGGCCCTCGATACCGAGGCGCTCGCGGGCGAGCTGGTGCAGGTCTATGAGCGTTATGAAGGCTGGGCCTGGGTTCAGCTCGCAGGCGATGGCTATGTCGGCTATCTGCCGGATGATTGCCTGCGAGCCGATGCTCCGGCTCCGACGCATCGCGTCAGCGCGCTCAGGACCTTCGTCTATCCCGGACCCTCGATCAAATTGCCGCCGCTCACGGTGCTCTCGCTCAACGCCGCCGTCACGGTGGCAGGAGAAACGGGCGATTTCGCTGTCCTCAGCGATGGCGGCCATGTCTTCCTGAAGCATCTCGCCGCGCTCGACCGCTTCGAGCCCGATTACGTTGGGGTCGCCGAGCGCTTCCTCGGCGTGCCCTATCTCTGGGGCGGCAAGACCAGCCTCGGGCTCGACTGCTCCGGGCTGACGCAGCTCGCGCTCGCGGCCGCCGGCATCGCCGCGCCGCGCGATTCCGACATGCAGGAGGCCGGGCTCGGCGCGGCCGTCGCCTTCGACGAGAGCCTGTCCGGGCTCAAGCGCGGCGACCTGGTCTTCTGGAAGGGCCATGTCGGCATCCTGACCGCTCCCGACACGCTGCTGCACGCCAATGGCCATACGATGGACGTGCATCGCGAGCCGCTGCGCGAGGCGCGCGACCGCATCCGCGACAAGAGCTTCGGCGCGATCACCAGCATCAAGCGGCTGGGATAGAGCAGGCTTCAGGCCAGCCCCTTCAGCCGATAGAGCGCTTCCAGCGCCTCGCGCGGGGTCATCTCGTCCGGCTCGATCCCGGCCAGTTCGTCGCGCAAGCCGTCGGGCTGATCCTCGGTGACGACGGGGGCCGGGCGCCGGAGCGGCGCGGCGAAGAGCGGGAGGTCGTCGACCAGCGAAGCGACCGGCTTCTCACGCTCGGTCTTCTCCAGCTCGCCGAGAATGGCGCGGGCGCGCTCGACCACCGCCGGCGGCAGGCCGGCGAGCTTGGCGACCTGGATGCCGTAGGAGCGATCGGCCGCGCCCGGCACGACCTCATGCAGGAAGACGACCTCGCCCTTCCATTCGGTGACGCGCACGGTCGCGTTGGCGACGCGGTCGAGCCGGTCTCCCAATGCCGTCAGCTCGTGATAATGCGTCGCGAACAGGCTGCGGCAGCGATTGACCTCATGCAGATGCTCGATCGCCGCCCAGGCGATGGAGAGGCCATCGAAGGTCGCGGTTCCCCGCCCGATCTCATCGAGGATGACGAGCGCGCGCGGGCCGGCCTGATTCAGGATCGCGGCGGTCTCGACCATCTCGACCATGAAGGTCGAACGGCCACGCGCCAGATCGTCGGCGGCGCCGACGCGCGAGAACAGACGGTCGACGATGCCGATATGGGCTTTTGCCGCCGGCACGAAGGAGCCCATCTGCGCGAGAACCGCGATCAGCGCGTTCTGGCGCAGGAAGGTCGACTTACCGGCCATGTTCGGACCGGTGATCAGGCAGATGCGCCCGCCAGTCGCCTCGGTGCCGGGCGGTGACAATTCGGTATCGTTGGCGACGAAGGGCTTTCCATCGCGCTTCAGCGCGGCTTCGACGACCGGATGGCGGCCGCGCTCGATGGAGAAGGCCGCGCCCGCATCGACGATGGGTCGGCTCCAGCCCTCGCGGGCGGCGAGATCGGCCAGCGCCGCGACGACGTCGAGCGCCGCCAGCGCCAGCGCCGCCGCCTTGACCGGCTCGGCCTGGGCCAGCACCGCCTCGGTCAGCCGGGCGAAGATGGCGAGCTCGAGCTTCAGCGCCCGGTCGGCGGCGGAGGCGATCTTGGCCTCGAGCTCGCCGAGCTCGACCGAGGAGAAGCGCATCGCGTCCGACATGGTCTGGCGATGCACGAAGGTCGCGCGCCAGGGGTCCTTCAGGAACTCCTCGCCGATCGCCTGGGGCACCTCGACGAAATAGCCGAGCATGGCGTTGTGCTTGATGCGCAGGGTGCGGCAGCCGGTCTCGGTGGCGTAGCGCGCCTGGAGCTGGGCGATGACCTTGCGCGAATCGACCTGCAGCAGGCGCAATTCGTCCAGCGCCGCATCGTAGCCCTCGCGCACGAAGCGGCCGTCGCGGCGGTTGAGCGGCAGCTCCTCGGCAAGCGCCTCGGTCAGACGCAGGGGCAGGTCGGGGTCGGTCTCGCCGAGCGCCCGGATGGCGCGGGCGAGTTCGTCCGGCAGGTCGCCGCGGCGAAGGAGCAGGGCCGCGATGTCCCGCGCCGCGGTCAGGCCGGCCCCGAGCGCAGCCAGATCGCGCGGGCCGCCACGGTCGAGCGAGAGCCGCGCCAGCGCGCGCGCCACATCCGGCACCTTTTCCAAAGCCCGCCGCAGATCCTCGCGCAACGCGCCATCCGCGACCAGCAGCTCCACGGCGTCATGGCGCGCGGCGATCGCGCCCTGCTCCGTCAGYGGCCCGGCGAGCCATTCGGCCAGCAGGCGGGCGCCGCCCGGCGTCACGGTGCGGTCGATCGCGGCGAGCAGGCTGCCCTGGCGCTCGCCGCTCAAAGTGCGGGTCAGCTCCAGATTGGCGCGGGTCGCCGCGTCGATCAGCATCGTCGCCGAGCCGGAATCGCGCACCGGGGCGGAGAGCGGCGGGCGGGCACCGAGCTGGGTGCGCTCGACATAGGCCAAGGCCGCACCCGCCGCCGCGATTTCGGCGCGGCTGAAGCTGCCGAAGGCATCGAGCGTCGCGACGCCGAAGAATTCCTTGAGGCGGCGCTCGGCGGAAGCCGCATCGAGCCCGTCGCGGGCGAGCGGCGTCACCGGCACTGCGATCTCGCGCCAGAACTCCTTCAGCTCGGGATCGTCATGGATCGCATCGGGGCAGACGATCTCGCGCGGCTCCAGACGCGAGAACTCGATGGAAAGCCGTTCCTGCGGCGTCTCCATCACGGTGAAGCGGCCAGTCGAGATGTCGATGGCGGCGACGCCGTAGAGGGCGGCGGCCTCGCCGGTCTTGCGGCGCGCCACGGCAACGAACAGGCTGGCACGGCCGGGCTCGAGCAGGCGCTCCTCGGTGATGGTGCCGGGCGTGACGAGGCGCACGACATCGCGCTTCACCACCGATTTGTTGCCGCGCTTCCTGGCCTCGGCCGGATCCTCGGTCTGCTCGCAGACGGCGACGCGATGGCCGGCGGCGATCAGCCGCTGGAGATAGTCGTCGGCGCGGTCCACGGGGACACCGCACATCGGGATGTCGTCGCCCTGGTGCTTGCCGCGTTTGGTCAGGACGATGCCGAGCGTGCGCGAGGCAATTTCCGCGTCCCGGAAGAACAATTCGTAGAAATCGCCCATCCGGTAGAACAGCAGACAGTCCGGATTCGCGGCCTTGATCTCGACATACTGCGCCATCATCGGCGTGACGCGCTCGGGCGCAGCCTCGGCCGGGGCGGCGGAACGGGTGGCTTCGCGGGGAGGGCTGTGACGCATGGGCCGCGCAAGCTAGCAAAATGCGCGGCCAAGGCCATCCGTTAGGACGGCTTTCAACAATTGAAAGCAGGGTGGCTCCATCGTTTCCGGCGGAAGGCCGCCCGCTTGCTGATCAATCTCGTCCAGAGCCTGTTCTTCCTGCTGTTCGCCGGGCTGGTGCTGACAGTGATCGCTCCCTGGTTCGCCGGGCGGAGCTGGCTGCGCTCCTGCGTCGTCGGCCTGCTCTTCGCGGGCGGCGCGCTGGTCAGCATGGCCAACCCGGTCACGCTCCAGCCGGGGCTGGTGGTCGATTCGCGCAACACCTTCGCCATTCTGGCTGGCCCGATCGGCGGCCCATGGGCCTCGGTGCTGACCGCAGTGCCCCTCGTCATCGCGCGCTACCTGACGGGCGGCGTCGGCGTCACCACCGGCATCAGCGGCATCGTGATGCGCATGCTGATCGGCATCGCCTTCGCGATCTGGCTGGCACGGCGCAGGCGCCCGCTAATGGCGCGCGACCTGATCCTGCTATGTTCGCTCGATGCCGTCTGCCTGCTCGCCTCCGTGCCCCTCATCCCGGGCGAGGCGGGAGAGCGCTTCCTGCGCGAGGCCGTGCCGGCCATGATCCTGGTCAGCACGGTCGGCATCATCCTCACCGGCATCGTCGTCATCCACGACAATGATCGCCGCGAAACCGCCTATCGGCTGCGGACGCTGATCCGGCGCGCGCCCGGCACGCTCTACCAGTGCATCCTGAAGCCGGATGGCAGGCTGTTCTATCAGTTCGCCTCCTTTGCCATCGACAAGGCCCTCGGCATCACGCGAGAGGAGGTCGAACGCGATCCGGAGGTCTGGCTCGGCAAGATGTTCGCCGAGGACCGCGCCCGCTTCGACGGCCAGCGCCGCGAGGACATGACCGATGACGGGGTCTGGCGCTTCGAGGGGCGCTATCACGCCCCCGATGGCGGCACGGTCTGGCTGCGCAGCGAATCGACGCGGCGCCGGCTCCCCGACGGAACCTATGTCTGGGACGGCATCCTGCTCGACGTCACCGCCGAGAAGACGCTGGTGACGCGCCGCGACGAGATCGAGGCGCTGCGCCGGACCGCGCTCGACGAGCTCGCCGGCGACCTCGAACGCACGGTCGGCAGGGCGCTGGGCGATGTCAGCGAGGCGATCCACGACATGCATCAGGCCGCCGGCCAGATGGTCGACAGCGCCAACAAGACCACCCACCGCGCCGACGGCGTGACGCAAGAGGCGGGCACGGCCTCCCTGCGCGTCGGCAGCGTGGCGCGGGCGGCCGAGGAGATCGAGGCCTCGATCCGCGAACTGACCCGCCAGACCGGCCATGCCGACGAGACGGTGCGCGCCGCCGCCAGCTATGTCCGCAGCACGCGCCAGGACGTGGCCGGCCTCGCGGAAGCCGCCGACAAGGTCCGCGCCGTGCTCGACTTCATCGAGGAGATCGCGGCCCGCACCAATCTGCTCGCSCTSAACGCSACGATCGAGGCGGCGCGCGCCGGYGMGRYSGGGCGCGGCTTCGCSGTGGTCGCMAGCGAGGTSAAGACGCTGGCCGAGCAGACGCAGAAGGCGACGCGCGACATCGCCGCGACGCTGGGCGAGATCCGCCACGCCRCCGCCACGACCTTCGAGGCCGTGGCCCATATCCAGGATACGATGACGACGATCGAGGAAACCTCCGGCGCCATCGCCAGCGTGGTCAATCGCCAGGCCGACATCGCGACCGGCATCGCGGCCGACGCCCAGGCCGTCGCCGCGAGCGCGAACACCGTCAGCGCCAATATCGGCGCGGTGGGAACAGAGGCGCGCGTCACGGGCGACGCCGCCATCCGGGTCGCCGCCGCCGCGCGCAAGGTCGACGAGCAGACCGAGGCGCTCGACCGCTATGTCGGCGAATTCGCGCGGCGCGTCCGCAGCAGGCTCTGACCCCTCCGCGATTTTATCCATTCCGGCATGGGTATTGTCGAACGGCGCTGCTTGTGGTGCGGCGGCGCGCTGCCCTATGGTCGCGGCCCCTGAGGAAACGCTCAAGAACAAAGACGCCTTTCATGACCGACCGACCGACGAAGCGCTCACGCCCGACCTTCACCGACCAGGAGGCGCTGCTGTTCCACTCGCAAGGGCGGCCCGGCAAGCTCGAAATCGTTCCCACCAAGCCGATGGCGACGCAGCGCGACCTCTCGCTCGCCTATTCGCCGGGCGTGGCCGTGCCGGTGCTGGCGATCGCGGAAGACCCGTCGCGCGCCTATGACTACACGACCCGCTCGAACCTCGTCGCGGTGATCWCSAAYGGMACGGCSATCCTCGGYCTCGGCAATCTYGGSGCGCTCGCCTCSAAGCCGGTGATGGARGGCAARKCSGTSCTGTTCAAGCGTTTCGCCGATGTCGACTCGATCGATCTCGAGGTCGATACCGAGGATCCGGACAAGTTCATCGACGCGGTGCGCTATCTCGGCCCCTCCTTCGGCGGCATCAATCTCGAGGACATCAAGGCGCCCGAGTGCTTCATCATCGAGCAGCGCCTGCGCGAATTGATGGACATCCCGGTCTTCCATGACGACCAGCACGGCACCGCGATCATCGCCGCCGCCGGCTTGATCAACGCGCTCGACCTGACCGGGCGCGACATCACCTCGGCGAAGCTCGTGATCAACGGCGCGGGCGCTGCCGCCATCGCCTGCATCGAGCTCCTGAAGGCGATGGGCTTCAAGCCCGACAACGTCATCCTCTGCGACACCAAGGGCGTGATCTACCAGGGCCGCACCGAGGGCATGAACCAGTGGAAATCGGCCCATGCCGCCGTCACCGACCGGCGCACGCTGGCGCAGGCGATGGAGGGGGCGGACGCCTTCTTCGGCCTGTCGCAGAAGGGCGCGGTGACGCCGGAGATGGTCGCCTCGATGGCGCCGAACCCGATCATCTTCGCCATGGCCAACCCCGATCCGGAGATCACGCCGGAGGAGGTCCATGCCATCCGCGACGACGCGATCATGGCGACGGGCCGCTCGGACTATCCCAATCAGGTCAAYAACGTCCTCGGCTTCCCCTTCATCTTCCGGGGCGCGCTCGACGTGCGCGCCACCACCATCAACATGGAGATGAAGATCGCCGCCGCCGAGTCGCTGGCGGCGCTCGCCCGCGAGGACGTGCCCGACGAGGTCGCCGCCGCCTATCAGGGCACCCGTCCGCGCTACGGCAAGGACTACATCATCCCGGTGCCGTTCGACCCGCGGCTGATCCATGTCGTGCCGATGGCGGTCGCGAAGGCCGCGATGGATTCCGGCGTCGCCGGCAAGCCGATCGTCGACACCAASGCCTACAAGGCSCAGCTCTCGGCCCGCCGCGACCCGRTCGCCGGCACGCTGAACSGCATCTTCGAGCGKGTCCGGCGCTATCCGAARCGCGTSGTCTTCGCCGAGGGCGAGGAGGAGCAGGTCATCCGTGCCGCCGCCTCCTTCGTCAATCAGGGGCTCGGCCAGGCCATCCTGGTCGGCCGCGACGAGCGCATCTACGAGACAGCGACCTTCCTCGGCGTCGATCTCGAAGGCAAGGGCATCGAGGTCCAGAATGCGCGGCTCTCGCACCGCAATTCGGCCTATGCGCAATATCTTTACGAGCGTCTGCAGCGCGAAGGCTATCTCTTCCGCGACTGCCAGCGCCTGATCAATCAGGACCGCAATCATTTCGCCGCCGCCATGGTGGCGCTCGGGGATGCCGATGCGATGGTGACGGGCGTGACCCGAAACTATTCGATCGCGCTCGACGAGGTCCGCCGCGTCATCGACGAGAAACCCGGCCATCGGCTGATCGGCGTCTCGGTGGTGATCTCGCGTGAGCGCACCGTGCTCGTCGCCGACACCGCGATCACCGAGATGCCGACGGCGCAGGAGCTGGCCGAGATCGCAATCGAGGCCGCCGGCGTCGGCCGGCGGCTCGGCTACGAGCCTCGGGTCGCGATGCTCGCCTTCTCGACCTTCGGCCATCCGGCCGGCGAACGCTCCGAGAAGGTGCGCGAGGCCGTGAAGATCCTCGACAGCCAGCGCGTCGATTTCGAATATGACGGCGAAATGGCCGCCGATGTCGCGCTCAACCGCGAGATCATGAGCCAGTATCCGTTCTGCCGCCTCTCCGGGCCGGCGAATGTGCTGGTGATGCCGGCCTTCCACTCCGCCTCGATCTCGACCAAGCTGCTGCAGGAGCTCGGCGGGGCAACCGTGATCGGCCCGCTGATCGTCGGGCTCGACAAGCCGGTGCAGATCGTGCCGCTGGGCGCCAAGGATTCCGACATCGTCAACATGGCCGCGCTCGCCGCCTTCAATATCGGCGGCTGAGGCCCAACGCATGGGGCGGGCCGGCGCACGCCTCATGCGCTCCATTCGCTTCGACGGCTTGTGCATCGCCGTCGAAGCGCTATGTCTCGGGCCGGGACGCCATCGGCGACCTCGCTTCCGCAACCGCGCCGCCTTCCCCGCCGGCGGCGCGCAACCGACCAAGAGAGCGTATGTCCTTCGGCCCGCATGAGCCAGGAATGCACCTGCGCAGGCGCAGCCGCTGGTGGTGGCTCGGGCCGCTGGCGAGCATCCTGATCTTCGGCGCCTCGCTCGCGGTTCTCTGGCACATCATCGGCCAGATGAATCCGGGCGATCTCGCCGCGGCCTTCTCCAACGCCAGCCCGCGCCAGCTCGGCCTCGCCGCCTGTTTCACGGCGCTGAGCTATCTGCTGCTCACCGGCTACGACGCCCTGGCGCTGCGCCGGCTGGGCTTGTCGATCCCCTACCGAACCACCGCGCTGGCCTCCTTCACCAGCTACTCGGTGTCCTTCACGCTCGGCTTTCCGATCGTGACCGGCGGCACGGTGCGCTACTGGATTTATGCGCCCAAGGGCGTGCGCGCCTCGGAAGTCGCGAGCCTGACCGTGATCGCCGGGCTCACCTTCTGGCTCGGCCTCGGCGCCATCCTCAGCGTCAGCCTGTTCTATTCGGCCGATTCGGTCGCGATGCTGGCGCGCACCTCGCCGCTTGTCGTCCAGGCGGTGGGCGGGCTGATCTCGGCCGGCATCCTCGGCTATCTCGTCTGGGTCGCGACCGATGAGCGGACGCTGCGGGTCAAGGGCTGGAACCTGCACCTGCCCGGCCTCGGCACGACGCTCGGCCAAATGGCGCTCGGCGCCAGCGAGGTCTGCGCCGCCGCAGCCGTGCTCTTCGTGCTGCTGCCGGGCGGCTACAATCTCGACTACCCGACCTTCCTCGCCGCCTATATCTTCGGCTGCCTGATCGGCATCGCCAGCCATTCGCCGGGCGGGCTGGGCGTGTTCGAGGCGACGATGCTCGTCGCGCTCAACCGGTTGCCCTTCGAATATGTGCTGGGCGCGCTCTTGCTGTTCCGGGTGATCTACTACCTGCTGCCCTTCATCCTCGCGCTGGTGCTGCTGGCGCTCAACGAGATGATCCGCCGCATCCGGCGCCGCGAGCGCTGAGATCTATTTCATCGCGATGATGATCAGCATGAAGGCCAGAACGAGCAGGAGCTGCTTGAGGCTCCAGTTGATGCGGCGGAGCTGGTCGGCGCTGTCATCCAGATGGTGGTCCTCCGACTCGGCGTGATCGAGCGGAGCCATCGGTTCCGATCCGGCCGGATCAGGCGCCTCAGGGGCGACGGCAACGGCCTGGCGCCACTCGATGCTCTCGATGAAGCCACGGGCGGGCGCGCTGCCGTGCCCATCCGCCGCCGGCCCCAGATACCAGTCGACCGGCTGCCCCGCCGGGGTGTCGCGGTCCTCCTCGCGAATCCAGAGGCTGGTCGTCGCCTCCAGCGAGAGCTCCTGCGCGACGCCCGTCAAGATGTCGGCTTTCAGGRCCTCGAAGACGGAGGGCGCGAGAAAGCCCTCGGCGAAAGGCTCGGCCTCGCCGTTCTCGTCGCGATAGCCGAGCAGCAGCAGGAGCCGCGCCGCCTCGCTCGAGGTCGCAAGCGGGCGCAGCGTCAGATGCAGCCGGCCCACCGCTCCATCCAGCCCGGCTCGGCGCAGCGCGCCCCCGACGATCCGCGCCTCCGCCTCGAGCCGCCGGACATCCTCGAGCCGCCCGTCGCGGCTGGCATAGCCGCGGATGACGCGCAGCGCCGCTGCATCGAGCCGGAAACGGCGCGCCGCACCCTGCTGATACCGATGCGGCAGCCCGTCGATCGTCATCCATCCATCGCTGACGGAGACGCTGGGTATTGGCTGTGATTCGTTCATGCTCCCGCCCTGCTTCGCGCGCAGACTAACAGTTCGGCACCGGCGCGTCAGGCACGCTCCTGACAGGAGCGTGTCACTATCGCAGGATAGAAGCCGCGCGATCTCTCAGGAGCGGAACCCATGTCCGACGAACTCGTGCTCTACACCAACCCGATGTCGCGCGGCCGCATCGCGCGCTGGATGATGGAGGAGCTCGGCCAGCCCTACCGTGCCGAGATCGTCGGCTTCGGCGGGCCGATGAAGGGCGCCGCCTACAAGGCGATCAACCCGATGGGCAAGGTGCCGGCCCTGGTGCACGGCGCGACGGTCGTCACCGAATGCGCCGCGATCTGCGCCTATCTCGCCGACGCCTTCCCGCAGGCGGGGCTTGCGCCCGCGCCCGGCGACCATCGGCGCGGACCGTATTACCGCTGGATGTTCTTCGCCGCCGGGCCGGTCGAGGCTGCCGTGACCAACAAGGCCTTCGGGCTGGAAGCTCCGCCCGAACGGGCAAGATCGGTCGGCTATGGCACCTATGCCGATGCGATGGACACGCTCGAATACGCGGTCTCGCAAAGCGAATATATCGCTGGCGACCGCTTCAGCGCGGCGGATATCTATGTCGGCTCGCAGGTCCTGTGGGGGTTGCAGTTCGGCACGATGGAGAAGCGCCCCGCCTTCGAAGCCTATGGCGCGCGGCTCGCCGCACGGCCGGCGGCCCTGCGGGCCAAGCAGATCGACGACGAGCTGATGGCGCAGATGCAGAAGGCCGGATGACGCCCGGCCTCGCGCCCAGCGCATGGCGCGCCGCCGACATCGCGGGTTGCCGCGTCTTGCCGGCCGATTTACACGGTGAAGGCAAGCTGGGCAGCTTGCCTTTGCGCGCCATTTTGCGCGCCTACCTCGCAGTTTCGCCATGAACGACATGACAGCCATCGTCCGGCCGCGCCACGGCATGGGCTTTTATCCTTTCGTAGGGCTGACCGCCGCGCTGATGGCGACGAACGCGCTCGCGATCGATTCCATGCTGCCGGCCCTGCCGGAGATGGCCGAGGCGCTCGGCATCGCCGCGGCCAATCAGCGGCAATGGATCATCACGGCCTATCTGCTCGGCTTCGGCGTCTCGCAGATCTTCTACGGCACGATCTCCGATCGCTACGGACGGCGGCCGGTGCTGCTGTTCGGGCTCAGCGTCTATGTGCTGGCGAGCATCGGCGCGGCCCTGTCCGGCTCCTTCGAAGCGATGATGATCGCCCGGGTGGTGCAGGGCATCGGGGCGGCCGCGACGCGCGTCCTCACCGTCTCGATCGTGCGCGACTGCTATTCCGGCCGCGACATGGCGCGGGTGATGTCGCTGGCCCTGATCGTCTTCCTGGCCGTGCCGATTCTCGCCCCCTCGATCGGCCAGGCGATCCTGCTGGTGGCGCCCTGGCGCTGGATCTTCGGCATCCTGACGGCGTTCGGCGCCGCGGTGATGATCTGGGTGATGTTCAAGCTGCCCGAGACGCAGCACCCGGAGGACCGCAAGCCGATCGACGTCGCCAATGTCTCGGCCGCCTTCCGCACCACCCTCACGAGCCGCATCGGCGTCGGCTACATGCTGGCCATGGCCTTCGTGCTCGGCGGGCTGTTCGGCTTCATCAACTCGGCGCAGCAGGTCTTCGTCGACGTCTTCAACGTGCCCCACCTCTTCACGATCGTCTTCGCCGGGATCGCGCTGTTCATGGCCGCCGCCTCCCTGCTGAACTCGCGCATCGTCGGGCGGCTCGGCATGCGCCGCGTCTCGCATGGCGCGCTGATCGGCTACATCCTCTTCACTGGAACCCATGCGCTGGTCGCGCTCTCGGGCCATGAGACGCTGCTGCTGTTCGCGCTCTTCCAGGGCGGCGCCATGTTCTGCTTCGGCCTGATCGGCCCGAATTTCGGCGCACTCGCCATGGATCCGCTCGGCCATGTCGCCGGCACGGCTTCCTCGGTCCAGGGCTTCGTGACCACGGTGGTCGGCGCGCTGCTCGGCTTCTATATCGGCCAGCATTTCGACGGCACGGTCGTGCCGATCACGCTCGGCTTCTTCCTGTGCGGGCTGGTCGCGCTCGGCATCGTGCTGATCGTCGAGAAGGGCCGGCTCTTCCATCCGGCGCCCGGGCGCTCCTGAGGCGCCTTCCCTTCGTTCCGCCGCCATAGGCGACGGACAGGCCCGGAATCCTAGCAATCGAATCCGTGCGATCGAGATTCGCCGTGGCTTGGGAAACGATGCCGCCGCCGCCCGTCTTCCCGTAGTCGTTGGTCGCTAGATCGCCATGCGCCCTTATCAGGCGCAAACTGGCGATCTATCCTGTTGTTTCAGCGCCGGATGTCTCCGGAAAGCGGATTGCGCTTTCCAGTCCGCCGCTTCAGGCTACCTTCAGATTGACCGCCGAGCTCTTGCCGGTCTTGCGATCGGGCTCGAGATCATAGCTGATCTTCTGCCCCTCGTTCAGACCGCGCAGGCCCGAGCGCTCGACAGCGCTGATATGAACGAAGATGTCGCCGCCGCCCTGATCAGGGGTGATGAAGCCGTAACCCTTCGTCTCGTTGAACCATTTGACGGTTCCCGTGCTCACGTGTGTTCCCTTCCTATACGCGTCAGCCGGATCGACCCGGCGCGACACTGTAGGGGGCATTTCGCCGAGGTTGCAACGACGCGGTGCACAAAACCTTGCCGCGAGAGCGAAAAGCCCCTCGATCTTTAGGCGCAATGCCTCCCGCGCAGGCCCGTTCCCGGAACGGGAGCCCTTGCGGCAACGCGGCCGCTCCCGCATGAACGGCGCGGAGATAATCGAGAGGGAGACATCCGATGAGCAACTATGTGATCGACCCGCCGGCGATCACCGCCGTGCCGGTTGCCGGCGGCGGCTCCTTCCCGGTCCGCCGCGTCTTCTGCGTCGGGCGCAACTATGCCGAGCACACCCGCGAGATGGGCGGCGACCCCGATCGCGAGGAGCCGTTCTTCTTCACGAAGCCCGCCGACGCGCTGCTGATCAACGGCGCCGACATGCCCTATCCGACGAAGACCGGGGATCTCCACCACGAGATGGAGCTCGTCGTCGCGATCGGCACCGGCGGCAAGGACATCCCCGAATCCGAGGCGCTCGCCCATGTCTACGGCTACGCCGCCGGGCTCGACATGACGCGGCGCGACCTGCAGAACGCGGCGAAGAAGACCGGGCGCCCCTGGGACATGAGCAAGGGCTTCGACCTGTCCGGCCCGGTCGGCGAGATCGTGCCGGCAAGCCAGGCCGGCCATCCCAGCGCCGGCAAGATCGCGCTCACCGTCAATGGCGTCGTGCGCCAGAGCTCCGATCTCGCCAAGCAGATCTGGAACGTCGAGGAGACGATCGCCTATCTCTCCGGCCTCGTCGAGCTCAAGCCCGGCGACCTGATCTTCACCGGCACGCCCGAGGGTGTGGCCGCGGTCGCCAAGGGCGACGTGCTCGAAGGCGAGATCRCCGGCGTCGGCACCGTCCGCACCCGCATCGTCTGATCTCACGCGCAGGACGAGGAACCATCATGCCGCTGACCTCCGACGCCTCGGGCGTCTTCCCGATCGCGCCGACCCCGTTCAACCCGGATGGCAGCATCGACTGGGCCTCGGCCGACCGGCTGTTCCAGTTCTATCACGACATCGGCTCGGACGGCGTCACCGTGCTCGGCATCATGGGCGAGGCGCCCAAGCTCGAGCCGGAGGAATCGGTCGAGCTGGTCAAGCGTTGCGTCGCCAGGATGGGGGCTAAGCCGATCATCGTCGGCGTCTCGGCACCGGGCTTCGCGGCAATGCGCTCGCTCGCCCGGCAGGTGATGGATCTCGGCGCCGGCGGCGTGATGATCGCCCCGCCGCCTTCTCTGCGCACCGACGACCAGATCACCGGCTATTACGCGCAGGCCGTCGAGGCGATCGGCACCGACATCCCCTTCGTCATCCAGGATTACCCGCTGACGCTCTCGGTGGTGATGACGCCGGCGGTGATCCGCAAGATCGTCATGGACAACCCGTCCTGCGTGATGCTGAAGCACGAGGACTGGCCGGGTCTCGAGAAGATCTCGACGCTGCGCAAATTCCAGAAAGAGGGATCGCTGCGGCCGATCTCGATCGTGACCGGCAATGGCGGCCTCTTCCTCGATTTCGAGATGGAGCGCGGCGCCGATGGCGCCAATACCGGCTATGCCTTCCCGGAATTGCTGATCGACGTGGTCAGGCTGCAGAAGGCCGGCCAGCGCGATGCGGCGCATGACATCTTCGACCTGCATCTGCCGCTGATGCGCTACGAGCAGCAGCAGGGCGTCGGCCTGGCCGTGCGCAAATATGTGATGGCCAAGCGCGGCATCCTGGCCCATGACGCCCAACGCAAGCCGGGCTCCGCCTTGAGCGCGGCGGCGAAGGCCGAGGTCGACTATCTGCTCTCCCGGATCGCCAAGCACGACCCGCGCGCGAAGATCTGAGACGACAGCGTCATTCTCGGGCGCCGCGCCGCGGCGGCCCGAGACTCTCGTCGAGGAGATGCCCCGGGTCGAGCCCGGGCATGACGGCTGAAGCTTGACTCAGTGCCCCTTGTGCTCGCCCTCGCCGCCCTTGGCGGCGATCGAATCCACCTTGAACTCGACATCGACCGTGCCGGCCTTCTCGAAGGTCAGCGAACCCTTCATCATCTCGCCCTGCTTCAGCGGCTGCTTCAGCTCCATGAACATGATGTGGTAGCCGCCGGGCTTGAACTCGACCTTGCCGCCGGCCGGCACCTCGATGCCGTTCTCCAGCGGGCGCATGGTCATGATGCCGTCCTTGGTCGCCATCTCGTGCATTTCGGCGCGCGCGGCGAAGGGAACCGCGATCGAGACCAGCCGGTCCGGCGTCGTCCCGGTATTTTCGAGGGTGAGGTAGCCGCCGCCGACCTTGGCGCCAGCCGGCGTGGCACGCGACCAGGGATGGCCGATCTTGAGCGGCCCGACCTTGAAATCGTGGGCGGAGGCGAAACCGGCCGAGAGCGCCAGCATGGCGGCGGCGAGGGAAAGCGAGAGCTTCATCGGAATGGTCCTGCGGAACGGCGGCCGACGCGACAGCGCTTTCGGCGGCACTTCGGCATCAAAGGGAATCACGAAAAGAAAAGACGTGCCGCTCAGATGGCAGGCGGCGCACGCGACGGCGGCAGGCCGGTCGCGGCGACGGAGAGCTGCTCCTCATCCCATTGCCGCGAAAGCGCCTGACGGACACCCGGGCGCGCAACGAGAAGCGCCGCGAGCACGGGAGGGGCACCGAGAACGGGATTATGCGGACAGCCCTTGCAATGGGCGAGATCGCCGAGCGGCGTCGCGGGGATCTCCGAACGGCCATCCGGCGCCGGCACGCCCGAGCAGAGCAGAACGCCGCCGGGCAGCCCGAACGCGACGGAAGGCGTCGGCGCCAGAGCGAGCGCCAGCACCGTCAGCGCATAGGCGGCAGCGAACCACGCCCCGAGAACGGAGCGGCGCAGCCGTTGGAAAAGGCGGGCACGGGCCGGCATGCGGCATCCATGGCGCCCGTTCGAGGCTGTGGTCAAGCCCACCTCTTGCCGCAGCACGCCTGCCCCGGCAGCGTTCGCCCTCTCGTCGCGGAGAAGATTATTCTCCGATGGCTCGTTTCTTTAAAAGAACGGAGCGATTGACAAACAGGACTTCCTGAACCAGATTGGCGGTGCTTCCGGCGTGCCGGGAGCCGCGGAGATTTGAGCAGCAGCTTGCGCCGCGTCACCAAACGCTAAAGCGCCACGACTTGGTCGTGGGCTCCAGACCGAGGAGACTGACATGACCGACGCGAACGACCTCCGGAACCGACCGCGCTTCCGTTCCCCGCTCTGCCGCTGTCGACGCTGAGACCATCGGGCGCCTCAAGCCCCTTCGTTCCATCGTCACCTTCAACGCCGCAACGCGGCCCGAGAGCAGAGCCATGTCCCTTCCATTGCCATACGCCGGCCGGCACAGCCCGGCCCAGCAAGCCTATGTCATCGAGGTCGGCGAGACGCAGGCCGGCCTCGTCAACCGGCGCGCCGATGAGCGCTTCTTCACCTTCATCGCGGCGAGCGCCGCCTTCCGCGCCCTCGACGGCCACCGCTTCGCCACCCCTGGCGCGGCGGAGCTGGCCGCGCGCATGCTGGCCGGGCCCCGCCGGGGTACGCCGGCCTTTCGCCTGGCGTCGTAACGGCCATGCGGACTTTCTTCTCCCTGTGGCAGGCGCTCAGTGCCTGGTTCCGCCGGGCGGTTCCGGAAACGGGGCCGGCCGGCAATGAGGATCAGCGTTGCTCGGTGCAGGCCGTGACGCTGGAACAGCTCGGCATCAGCCACTGGTCCTGCCATCCGCATTTCTGAGGACATGATGAACGCCCCCGTCAAACCCGATGCTCTGGGCATCGGCGCACGGCCTTTTGCCGTTCCCGATCCGATCATCCGTTTCGAGCAGGTCGGCAAGACCTATGCCGGCCGCAGCCGGCAGCAGGCCGTGGCCGCATTGTCGGGCATCGACCTCACCGTGCCGGCCGGCGCCATCGTCGGCGTCATCGGCCGCTCCGGCGCCGGCAAATCGACGCTGATCCGGCTCGTCAACGGGCTGGAGCACGCCACCGCGGGCCGGATCCTGATCGAGGGCGAGGACGTGACCGCGCTGAACGAGGCCGGATGGCGTCGCCGCCGGCGCGAGATCGGCATGATCTTCCAGCACTTCAACCTGCTGTCCTCGCGCACGGTGTTCGACAATGTCGCCCTGCCGCTCGAGATCGCCGGCACGCCGAAGGCGACCATCGCCAGCAAGGTCGAGAAGCTGCTGGCGCTGGTCGGGCTCGCCGACAAGAGCGGGCGCTACCCGGCCGAGCTCTCCGGCGGGCAGAAGCAGCGCGTCGGCATTGCCCGCGCGCTCGCGACCGACCCGAAGCTGCTGCTCTGCGACGAGGCGACCTCGGCGCTCGATCCCGAGACGACRCAATCGATCCTCGCGCTGCTGCGGCAGGTCAAYCGCGAGCTCGGCATCACCATCCTGCTGATCACCCACGARATYCCGGTGATCAAGGARATCTGCGACCGCGTYGCGGTGATCGAGGGCGGSCGGATCGTCGAGGARGGCGAGACCTTYRCCGTCTTCACCAACCCGCAGCATCCGACGACGGCGCGCTTCGTCGAGGCCGTCACCGGCGTCGAGGTTCCCGCCCATCTCGCGGATCGCATCCGGCCGCAGGCCAGTCCCGGTTCCGAGATCGTGCTGCGCATCACCTTCACCGGCGAGAACGCCACCGCCCCCGTCATCAGCCGGCTGAGCTCGGTCGTCGGGGTCGACGTCAACATCCTGGCCGGGCGGATCGACGCCATCGCCGGCAAGCCTTTCGRCAGCCTGCTCGTCTCGGTGCCGTCGCGCATCCCGGAGAGCGAGGCCGTGCTCGGCGCGCTCCGCAACCTCGGTCTCAAGGCGGAGGTGATCGGCCATGTCTCCTGAAATCCTGCGCCTGATCGGGCAGGCGACGCTCGACACGCTGAGCATGGTCGCCGTCGCCGCCGGCATCGGCACGCTGCTCGGCCTGCCGCTCGGCGTCTTCCTCGCCACCAGCAAGCGCGGCGAGCTCTTCGCGGCGCCCGCCCTCAACGCCGCGCTCGGCGTGCTGGTCAACGCCACGCGCTCGACGCCCTTCATCATCCTCGTCGTCGCGATCATCCCGTTCACGCGGCTGATCGCCGGCACCTCGATCGGCACCACGGCGGCGATCGTGCCGCTGACGGTCGCATCCGTGCCCTTCATCGCGCGATTGATCGAAGGTGCGGTGCGCGAGGTCGATCAGGGGCTGGTCGAGGCGGCGCGCGCCATGGGGGCGACGCCCCTCCAGATCGTCAGAAAGGTGCTGGTGCCGGAAGCACTGCCCGCCATCGTGCTCGGCCTGACGCTGGCCATCGTCAGCCTGATCGGCTTCTCGGCCATGGTCGGCGCGGTCGGCGGCGGCGGGCTCGGCGATCTCGGCATCCGCTACGGCTATCAGCGCTTCATGCCCGAGGTGATGGCGACCGTCGTCGCCGTGCTCATCGTCCTCGTCCAGTTCGTGCAGAGCTTCGGCGACCGCCTGGCGCGCCGCCTCAACAAGCGCCTGCGCCAAGCCTGACTACAGCCATCCCCGTCTTCCATCCAAAGGACCATCGACCATGACGATCTCCCTCACCCGCCGCCTCACGCTCGCCGCCGGCCTCGCTTTGGCGCTCGGCCCAACCGTGCCCGCGCTCGCCCAGCAGAACCAGGTCGTCCGCATCGGCGTCTCGCCCGGCCCCCATGCCGAGATCCTGGAGAAGGTGAAGCCGCTGCTGGCCAAGCAGGGCGTCGAGCTCAAGATCATCGAGTTCTCCGATTACGTCGTGCCGAACCAGGCGCTCGACGCCGGCGAGCTGGAGGCCAATTCCTTCCAGAACCAGCCCTATCTCGACAATCAGGTGAAGGATCGTGGCTTCAAGATCGAGACCGTCGGGCTGACGGTGAACTTCCCGCTCGGCATCTACTCGTCGAAATACAAGAGCTGGAGCGAGGTGCCGGACGGCGCGAGCGTCGCGATCCAGAACGACCCGACCAATGGCGGCCGCTCGCTGCTGCTGYTRCAGGACAAGGGCRTSATCAAGCTGAAGGACGGCGTCGGCKTSAAGCCGACCGTCGCCGACATCACCGCCAATCCGAAGAAGCTCAAGATCATCGAGATCGAGGCCGCCCAGACGCCGCGCTCGCTCGATGACGTCGCCGCCGCCGCGATCAACACCAACTACGCCGTCGACGCCAAGATCGACCCGGCCTCCGCCATCCTGCGCGAGGACGCCAAGGGTCCCTATGTCAACGTCATCGCCGTGCGCAGCGCCGACAAGGACAAGCCCTGGGTCAAGAGCCTGCTCGGCGCCTACCACACGCCCGAGATCAAGGCTTTCGTCGCCGAGCGCTTCAAGGGCGCCGTCCTCGCCGGCTGGTAACCCTCTCCTCCCACCTGGCTTTTCGATCATCAGCCAGGCACCTGCCCGGATGCTCATGCATCCGGGCTTTTTGTTTGTGCGCGCCAGATCGCACCGTCTTTTGATCAAAACGCGCCGTCATTCCGGGCTTGACCCGGAATCCATCATGGGGCGCGGAGCTCTACGATGGATTCCGGATCGGCGCCGCTATCGCGGCTTGTCCGGAATGACGGCGCGTTTCTGTATCGATGTTGCTCAGCGCGGCAGCGGCCCGAAAGCGAAGAACTGCGTCTCGCCCGAGGAATCCTCGACGCCGTCATTGTCGGTCACGACGAAGAGGTGGCCGGCCTTGTCCACCGCCATGCCCTCGACCTTGTCGAGACCGTAGCCGCCGGCCTTCATCAGGTCCGGCGTCAGATCGCGCAGCAGGGTCTTGGAGACGGTCGGGATCTCGCTTGCGCCGATCGCGGCGGGCTTGAGCCCCTTCACCGAGAAGGCCTGGATCGTCTTGAAGGCCTTAGCCCCGAAGGCGTTGTCGCGCTCCAGCACGGCGAAACGGTCGTCGCCGAGCGCGACGAGCTCCGAGAGGCCCATCCAGTGCCCCTTCGCCGGCTGGCTCAGCGGATAGTGCAGCACGCCCCATTCCCTGGTCGCGGGCTTGTAGGACAGGATCTTGGTCTTGCCCTTCGGATCGTCCTGCCATTCGCGCTGCACGGCGAGCCAGACGGTCTCATCCGCGCCGGTGCCGGTGACGGTGACGCCCTCGAAGCCGAAGCGCACGGCGTGCTTCGCCAGCGCCTCCGGCAGACGGATCTCCTCCTCGACCTCGCCCTTGGCCGAGACGCGCAGGAGCAGGTCGGGCAGCACGGCATCCTTCTTCTCCGGATTGCCCTCGGACGCGAGCCAGAAGCCGCCACCGCTGCGCGTCGCGATGCCTTCGAGATCATAGGAGGCGGGCTTGCCGTCCTTCGTCACCGTGATCGCGCCGGTGATGCGGGCGGGCTTCGCCGTCGCGTCGATCTCCAGGATGCGCGAGGGCGTATAGGCGCTGTCGGTGATCGAGAAGAGCTTGCCGGGTTCATCCGCGCGGGCCGCAAGGCCGGAGAGCGCGCCCCAGCCGATCGGCAGGCCGTTCTCGTTCTCGGACTGGATGGTCGGATAAGCGGCGGTCTGCTCGGCGCGACGATAGATCATCACGGCCGAACGCGCCCCGCCCTTCTCGCCGACATCGGTTTCCGAAGCCGAGACGAAGAGGTCGCGCTGCGGGATGGCGAGCAGACCTTCCGGGCCGATGCCGGTCGGCAGCGCCTGCAAATAGCGCGGCGCCTTGCCCGGGCCTTCGTCCTTGTAGACCAGCACCAGCGAGGCACGCTCCAGCCCGACGAAGATCAGCCGGTCGTTGCCGTAGGTCGCGACCTCGATGCCCTCGGGCTCGCTGCCCTTGGCGGCCGAGCGCCGCTCCGGGTAATGGCCCAGCCGCATGGCGAGGTGGTCGACATCCGAGGCGGAGTCGAACTCGACCGTGCCGTCCTTGCGGAAGATCGTGAAGCCGCGCGAGCCGCCCTTCCAGTCGCCTTCATTGGCGGTGACGAAGCGATCATTGTCGAGCCAGCGCACGGCGTCCGGCTCGCGCGGCACACCCTTCAGCTCCTCGGTCGGGCTGATCTTGCCGTCGCGGGTCTTGTCGATGTTCTTCAGGTCGACCGTTCCGGCCGAGAAATGCGTCACCACCTTGCCGGTCTTGCTGTCGACGATGACGAGGTGATTGTTCTCCTGCAGCGTCACCACGACGAGGCCGTCCTGGTTGGCATCGACGAATTCCGGCTCCGGATCGGTCGGCTCGACCGTGGCGAGGCCGGTCACATCGACGATTTGGCGCGAGGCGCAGTCGATGGCGCCGTTCTTGATGCCGATCAGCGTCAGGTTGCCGGCGGGGAGCTGCGGCAGGGCGCCCTTGTTGAGCTTCTCGTCGCGCTCGTTCTCGATGGCGATGACGATCTTGCCCTTGTCCTTGGTCAGCGTCACCGAATCCGGCTGGCCGCCGAGATCGCATGTCGCCACGACCTGCTTCGTCTTGAGATCGACCGTGGCGAGATGGCCGGCCGGCTCCTTGAAATTGTCGCCGGAGGTGACGACGGCGACGAAGGCCTTGTCGCCGAGGATGGTCACAGAGGTCGATTCACCTTCCAGCGGCACGAAACCGGCGGGCTTGGGATTGGCCGGGTCGGCGATGTCGATGAGGCCGAGCGCCTTCTGCTCCGCATCGGTATAGGCGAGCAGCATGCCGTCCTCGCTGGCGGCGATGATCTCGGAGACGGTCTTCTTGCTGCGATCGCGGTCGGCCGGAAGGTTGTCCGGCACCGAGAAGGTCGCGATGCGGTTGAACAGCGGCTCCGCGCCGGCGGTACCGGCGAGGAGCAACGAAGCGAGAGCCGCGAGGGCGAGGGGCTGGCGCATGGGTCGGATCCGCTGGCTGAAGGGGAAACCCGTCGGCTAGTGGGCCTGTGCGACAGCCGCGTGACGGATCCTCAGGCCGGGATCATCGGAGCCGGAACCTCAACCGAACGCTTCAGGCCGATGACCTCCAGCTCCGTCACGACCGCGACGGCGAGCGCCTGCCCCAGGACGAAGGCGATGCCGAGCGAGGAGGGGGCGAACCAGCCCGCCAGCAGGATCAGGACACTGTCGGCGATCCAGATCAGATTGACCGCAACGACGAGATGGATCGCCCAGCGCGGCAGCGTCTCGCGGCTGGCGAACCAGGCGAGCAAGGCCGCGCAAGGCAGCAGGACAAGCCCCGCCCCACGCAGGAAGCCCGTGGGCAAGCCGAGCGGGCCGGCAAGCGCGCCGGCGGCGCCGGCGAGCACGAGGCCCATGCCGGCACAGGCGGCGGCATCGAGGGCCAGGGCGTTGCGCAGGAAGCGCGAGGAGCGGATCGTCGACATGGCAGTCTCCTTCTCGTCTGGGCCGAATGCCCGTTGCGATGAGGAAATGCTGGCGCCTTCACGGCAGCCCGTCGATTAAGCGGGAGGTAATTGGAACCGGCCGGCCGCCCGGCTAGCTTGTCGGCATGACGACACATCACGCTCCGCCCATCGGCTCGCTGCTGCGCGACTGGCGCCAGCTTCGCCGCTTCAGCCAGCTCGATCTCGCGCTGGAAGCCGAGATCTCCCAGAAGCATCTGAGCTTCATCGAAAGCGGCCGCGCCCGGCCAAGCCGCGAGATGGTGCTGCTGCTGGCTGAACACCTCACTGTCCCGCTGCGCGAGCGCAACGCCTTGCTGCTGGCGGCCGGCTATGCCCCGGTCTACCGCGAGCGGTCGCTGGAGGATCCTTCCTTGCAGGCCGCCCGCACGGCAATCGACCTCATCCTGAAAGGCCACGAGCCCTATCCGGCGCTCGCGGTCGACCGGCACTGGAACCTGCTGGCGGCCAACGGCGCCGTGGCCGGCTTCCTCGGCCTTGTCGCGGAGGCGGAATTGCTGGAGCCCCCAGTCAATGTCCTCAGGCTTTCGCTGCATCCGGGCGGGCTCGCAACCTTCATCGTCAACTTCGCGGAATGGAAGGGGCATCTGCTCGCAAGGCTGCGCCAGCAGGTCCGGGCGACGGCGGATACGCAACTCGGCGCCTTGCTCACCGAGCTCTCGGCCTATCCCGATCCGAAAGGCTCTGCGCCGCCCCAGCACGATGCGGGCACCGAGCCCGCCATCGCCGTGCCGCTCAAGCTCAGGCTCGGCGACGCCACGCTGTCGCTGATCTCGACGACCACAGTGTTCGGCACGCCGGTCGACGTGACCCTGTCGGAGCTCGCCCTGGAAACCTTCTTCCCGGCCGACCCGGCGACCGCCGAGGCCTTGCGCGTGCTGGCGGCGACGGGCGCGGGACGCGCTTGAGAACCGGACCGGAACCTTTCGCGGCAAGCTCGGTTGCCTATGCGAAGGCCGCGCGAGCGGCATCGACATCGAAAGGATCCCACGCCATGGGCAGCACGACCGACAAGATCAAGGGCCTGGCCAACGAGGCCGCCGGCAACATCAAGCAGGCCGCCGGCAAGGCGGTGAACAAGCCGGAATGGGAAGCCGAGGGCAAGGCCCAGGAGCTCAAGGGCGAGGCCCAGCAGGCGATCGGCAAGGGCAAGGACGCGATCAAGAAGGTCGTCGACAAGGCTTGAGGCGCAAGCCCGCAGAAACGGAAAGGGCCGCCCTCGGGGCGGCCCTTTTTCTTGCTTTGCTCCGGCGCGGCTCAGGCCGTGCCGCCGAGCCCGCCGAGGAAATCCTTGACCCGGCCGAAGAAGCCGGCCGTCTCGGGATGGTTGTTGTGCGAGCTCTCGCGCTCGAACTCCTCGAGCAGTTCGCGCTGGCGCGCCGTCAGCTTCTGCGGGGTCTCGATCACGACCTGGATGTAGAGATCGCCGACCTCGCGCGAGCGCAGCACGCTCATGCCCTTGCCCTTGAGGCGGAACTGCTTGCCGGTCTGCGTGCCCTCCGGGACCTTCACCCGGGCCTGCTCGCCCGACAGCGTCGGCACCTCGATCTCGCCGCCGAGCGCGGCCGAGACYAGGCCGATCGGCACGCGGCAGAACAGATCAGCACCGTCGCGCTGGAAGATCGCGTGCGGCTTGATCGACAGGAAGATGTAGAGATCGCCCGCAGGGCCGCCGCGCAGGCCGGCCTCGCCCTCGCCGGCCAAGCGGATGCGCGTACCGTCTTCGACGCCGGCGGGGATGTTGACCGAAAGCGTGCGCTCGCGGGTGACCCGGCCCGAGCCCTGGCAATTCTTGCAAGGGTCGTCGATGACCTCGCCACGGCCATTGCAGGTCGGGCATGTCCGCTCGACCGAGAAGAAGCCCTGATTGGCGCGCACGCGGCCATGGCCGCCGCAGGTCGGGCACTGACGCGACTTCGAGCCGGGCTTGGCGCCGCTGCCGGTGCAGGCCTCGCAGGAAACCGAGGTCGGCACGCGGATCGAGGCGTTCTTGCCGGTAAAGGCGTCCTCCAGCCCGATCTCGAGGTTGTAGCGCAGATCGGCGCCACGCTCGCGGGCATTGGCTCCCCGCGGCCCGCCGCGACGGGCGTCGCCGAAGAAGGAATCGAAGATRTCCGACATGAAGTCGGARAAATCGGCCCCGCCGGCGGCCCCACCGCCATTCTCGAAAGCCTGATGGCCGWAGCGGTCATAGGCTGCGCGCTTCTGGCCGTCGGAGAGGACCTGATAGGCCTCGTTGATTTCCTTGAACTTGATCTCGGCTTCGTGGTCGCCGGGATTCTTGTCCGGATGATGCTGCATCGCGAGCTTGCGGAAGGAGCCCTTGAGCTCGACATCCGTCACGGTCCGGCTGACGCCGAGGATCTCGTAGTAATCGCGCTTCGACATCGAAACGTTCTGTCCCTGTGGTCCCGACGCAAGACGGCCGGACTCGAAAGCCCGGCCATCCGCGCGTCAAGCGTCGTCAGTTGGCCTCAACGCCATTCCCGAACGTGGTGGCCGGGTCAAGCCCGGCCATGACGTCGTCATCCCGAGCGCGCGGTTACGCGCTCTTCTTCTTGTCGTCCGAGACATCCTTGAAGTCGGCGTCGATGACGTCGTCCTTCTTGGCTTCCTCGTGATGCTCGCCCTCGGCGGCAGCGCCTTCGGCCTGGCTGGCCGCATACATCGCCTCGCCGAGCTTCATCGAAGCCTGCATCACCTCGTTGGTGCGGGCCTTGATCGCCTCGGCGTCCTCGCCCGTGAGCGCGGTCTTGAGCGCCTCGACCGCCGTCTCGATCGCCGACTTGTCGGCTTCCGAAACCTTGTCGCCGAAGTCTTTCAGCGACTTCTCGGTCGAATGCACCAGGCTCTCGCCCTGGTTCTTGGCCTCGACCAGCTCGCGGCGCTTCTTGTCCTCGGCGGCGTTGGCCTCGGCATCCTTCACCATCTTCTGGATGTCGGCCTCGCTGAGGCCGCCGGAAGCCTGGATCTTGATCTGCTGCTCCTTGTTGGTGGCCTTGTCCTTCGCCGTCACAGACACGATGCCGTTGGCGTCGATGTCAAAGGTCACCTCGATCTGCGGCATGCCGCGCGGGGCCGGCGGAATGCCCATCAGATCGAACTGGCCGAGCAGCTTGTTGTCGGCCGCCATCTCGCGCTCGCCCTGGAAGACCCGGATCGTCACCGCGTTCTGGTTGTCCTCGGCGGTGGAGAAGACCTGGCTCTTCTTGGTCGGGATCGTGGTGTTGCGGTCGATCAGGCGCGTGAACACACCGCCCAGCGTCTCGATGCCGAGCGAGAGCGGGGTCACGTCGAGCAGCAGCACGTCCTTGACGTCGCCCTGCAGCACGCCGGCCTGGATCGCGGCGCCGATGGCGACGACCTCGTCAGGGTTCACACCCTTATGCGGCTCCTTGCCGAAGAACTGCTTCACGACCTCCTGCACCTTCGGCATGCGGGTCATGCCGCCGACGAGGACGACCTCGTCGATCTGGCCCGCCGAGAGGCCGGCATCCTTGAGCGCCTTCTTGCAGGGCTCGATGGTGCGCTGGATCAGGTCGTCGACCAGGCTCTCGAACTTGGCGCGCGAAAGCTTGATGGCGAGGTGCTTGGGACCGGAGGCATCCGCCGTGATGTAGGGCAGGTTGATCTCGGTCTGCGCGGCGCTCGACAGCTCGATCTTGGCCTTCTCGGCCGCTTCCTTCAGGCGCTGGAGGGCGAGCTTGTCCTTCTTCAGGTCGATGCCCTGCTCGCGCTTGAACTCGTCCGCGAGATACTCGACGAGGCGCATGTCGAAATCCTCGCCGCCGAGGAAGGTGTCGCCGTTGGTCGACTTCACCTCGAAGACGCCGTCGCCGATCTCGAGGATCGAGACGTCGAAGGTGCCGCCGCCGAGGTCATAGACCGCGATGGTGCCGGACGACTTCTTCTCGAGGCCATAGGCCAGCGCGGCCGCAGTCGGCTCGTTGATGATGCGCAGAACCTCAAGGCCGGCGATCTTGCCGGCATCCTTGGTCGCCTGGCGCTGGGCGTCGTTGAAATAGGCGGGAACCGTGATGACGGCCTGGGTGACGGGCTGGCCGAGATAGGCCTCCGCCGTCTCCTTCATCTTGGTCAGCGTGAAGGCCGAGATCTGCGACGGCGAATATTCCTTGCCGTCGGCCGAGACCCAGGCGTCGCCGTTCGGGGCCTTGACGATCTTGTAGGGGACCAGCTTGAGATCCTTCTGCGTCATCGGATCGTCGTAGGTCCGACCGATGAGGCGCTTGATCGCAAAGAAGGTGCGCTCCGGATTGGTGACGGCCTGCCGCTTCGCGGGCTGGCCGACAAGGCGTTCGCCGTCATCCGTGATGGCGACGATGGAGGGCGTGGTGCGCGCGCCTTCCGAATTCTCGATGACCTTCGGTGTAGAGCCTTCCATCACTGCGACGCAGCTATTGGTCGTGCCAAGGTCGATACCGATGACTTTACCCATGGATGGGATCCCTTTCGACTGAGCAGATCGCCGACCTGCGACGCGTTCACGCCGCCTGCCGGCCCATGGACCGGCTCGCACCCGCTTCAGCGGCGAACGACCCGGCATTCCACGTTTGACGGTGGTGAAACCGCCCCTTGGGCGCGTATATAGTGAGGGTGTTCCCGCCCTTGCAAGACAGGCGAGCCGATTAAGAATCGGGGATTACACATTCCCGAGTATGCGGCGGGACTTGCCCTAACGTTATCTTTGCGGCGCTTTCCCGGCCGAGTGTGGCCTTTGCGTCCTTGCGCAGGCCAAAAGCACGGCTCATTCAAAAGGGCCGTTTGGCTTGACATGAACCCGATGAAAGCACGCAAGCGCATCGTCCTCGGCCTCGCAGCGCTGCTTCAGGCAGCCGCCGGCACCGCCGCATGGRCGCAGCCGCTGCAACTGCCGGGCGCCCAGCCCTTCAACGCTCCGGGAACCCACCAGGCCGCTCCGCCGGCGGCGGGCGCGCCTGCGGCGCCGCGCCAGCAGAGCCTGCCGGCCCTCAAGATCGCGGGCGAGGAGGCGATCCTCGGCAAGACCCTGCATCTGAACGGCCACCATGGTACCGCCGTCTTCGAGAAGCTCGGCGGCGGCTACGGGCTGAAGCTCAATCTCGACGGCTATCAGGCCGCCAATCTGGTCGAGCCCTGCGCCGTTTCCTTCGGAGATGCGCCCCTACCCGTCACCCCCCTCGGCAAGCCGGCGGGCCTGCCGCGCTACAGGCTGGAGGCGCCGATCTGCCCGATCGTCTTCGACGTGCTCGACGGCGCCCTGCTGGTGACGGAGCCAGCCGCGCCCTGCATCGTGGAAGCCGCGCAATGCCGGATCGATCCGCGGGGGCTCTGGGGGCCGGATCAGGGTGTCGTCGCGAGCCAGGCCAAGGCGATCGAACGCGCGCGCGGCGCGGCCGAGCGCGCACTGCGCGACGGCTACCGGACGCTGACGGCGAAGGCGAACGCGGTCGACCAGCGGACGCTTGCCCGCGAGCAGGCCGGCTTCTCGGGCGAGCGCGAGATGATCTGCCGCGATTTCCAGCGCGAGGGCCAATACGGCTTCTGCGCCGCGCGGGTCACGGAGGCGCGCGCGGCCGAGCTGCGGGCGAGGCTCGGGCTCGGCACCGAGCCGAAGCAGGCGGCCAAGCCGAAACCGCGCCCGGCGGCACCGAAGCCCGCGCCGCTCCCGCTTACGCCCACCCAGTAGCGATTTCTCGGTCCGCGACAGCCGGCGGGTTATTCCGGCCGCCCGAAGGCCGCAACGCGAGCCGCGTCGCGACCTCCGGAGGCTCTGTTCACTCCGCCGCGGGCAGGTAGATGCTACCGCCCTTGTCGAGGAACTCCTTCGACTTGGCCGCCATGCCTTCATCCGCGAGCGCTTCGAGCGCCTTGCGCTCGTTCTCGCCCATCGCCAGAACCTCGGCGCGCAGATCCTGCGTGATCTTCATCGAGCAGAATTTCGGCCCGCACATCGAGCAGAAATGCGCGACCTTGTGGGCGTCCTTCGGCAAGGTCTCGTCGTGGAACTCGCGCGCCGTGTCGGGGTCGAGCGCCAGGTTGAACTGGTCCTCCCAGCGGAAGTCGAAACGGGCGCGGGAGACCGCGTCGTCCCGGATCTTCGCGGCCGGATGGCCCTTGGCGAGGTCGGCGGCATGGGCCGCGATGCGATAGGTGATGACGCCGGTCTTGACGTCGTCGCGGTTCGGCAGGCCCAGATGCTCCTTCGGCGTGACGTAGCAGAGCATGGCGCAGCCATACCAACCGATCATCGCAGCCCCGATGCCCGAGGTGATGTGGTCGTAGCCCGGCGCGATGTCGGTGGTCAGCGGTCCGAGCGTATAGAAGGGCGCCTCGCCGCATTCGCGCAGCTGCTTGTCCATGTTCTCCTTGATCTTGTGCATCGGCACATGGCCGGGGCCCTCGATCATCACCTGGCAGCCCTTCTTCCAGGCGACCTGGGTCAGCTCGCCCAGCGTCTCCAGCTCGGCGAACTGGGCGCGGTCATTGGCGTCGGCGATCGAGCCCGGACGCAGGCCATCGCCCAGCGAGAAGGAGACGTCGTATTTGCGCATGATGTCGCAAATCTCGTCGAAGCGCTCGTAGAGGAAGCTCTCCTTGTGATGCGCCAGGCACCAGCGCGCCATGATCGAGCCGCCACGCGAAACGATGCCGGTGACTCGCGATGCCGTGAGCGGAACATAGGGAAGTCTGACGCCGGCATGGATGGTGAAGTAATCGACGCCCTGCTCGGCCTGCTCGATGAGGGTGTCCTTGAACACCTCCCAGTCGAGCTTGATCGGATCGCCGCCGACCTTCTCCAGCGCCTGGTAGATCGGCACCGTGCCGATCGGCACCGGCGAATTGCGCAGGATCCAGGAGCGGATGTTGTGGATGTTGCGGCCGGTGGAGAGGTCCATCACCGTGTCGGCGCCCCAGCGGATCGCCCAGACCAGCTTCTCGACCTCCTCGGCCGCGCCAGAGGTGACGGCCGAGTTGCCGATATTGGCGTTGATCTTGACCAGGAAATTGCGGCCGATCGCCATCGGCTCCAGCTCGGGATGGTTGATGTTGGCCGGGATGATGGCGCGCCCGCGCGCGATCTCCTCGCGGACGAATTCGGGCGTGACGAATTCCGGCACGCTGGCGCCGAAGCTCTCGCCATCGGCATGACGCTCGCGCGCGCCTTCGAGCATCGCGGCGCGGCCGAGATTCTCGCGATGGGCGACATAGATCATCTCGGGCGTGATGATGCCGGCCTTGGCGAATTCGTACTGCGTCGCCATCTGGCCGGGCTTCGCCTCGAGGATCGGGCGCTCAGCCGGGCAGGCCGGAACGAGCTGCGCCTCGCTGATATGGCCGTTATCGGCGGCGGTGACCGCGCGCCCGGCGACCCGCTCGAAGCCGCGGGCGTCGAGCCAGGCACGACGCGGCTGGGGCAGGCCCGCATCGAGGTCGATCTTCGCGTCGGTCTCGGTAAAGGGGCCGGACGGGTCGTAGATCCGCACCGGCGGTTCGGCGTCCGTGGTGAGCTGCACCTCACGGAACGGCACCCGGATCGAGCCATCCTCGGGTGTCGGCACATAGATCTTGCGCGAGCCGATGATCGGCCCCGTCGTCACGCTTTGCGGCGCGGCCTTGACGCTGTTCTTCTGGGGTTTGCTGTGGGCGTTCATGCGGGATCTCCTCCTTGGTCCAAGGTTCAGGAGATCCGGGTTTGGAAGCGGTCCAGTCGCTGTCTGCGGGCCAAGGCAATCCCCACCCGCGTTCCAGTCCCTCCGCCGGTATGACCCGGATC